>CAZYBY010000228.1:0-5826 GCA_964645385.1 uncultured Sphingobacterium sp. | reverse complement strand
GTGGGGATTAGACATGCAGAAGTTAGCTGCTGGCAACAAACAACCATTTGCAAACGGATGGGATGGAGCTTACCCTGCAGACTTTATTGCAGAAGGTGTTGATCAAACTCGAGGATGGTTTTTCACATTACATGCTATTTCATCATTATTATTCGATTCTATCGCGTACAAAAATGTAGTGTCGAACGGATTGGTTTTAGATAAAAATGGAAATAAAATGTCGAAGCGTTTAGGTAATGCTGTCGACCCATTCGAAACGATTGAAAAATTTGGCCCGGATGCTACGCGTTGGTATATGATTAGTAATGCAGCTCCTTGGGATAATTTAAAGTTTGATATAGAAGGATTACAAGAGGTTCAAAGAAAGTTCTTCGGAACACTTTATAATACCTATGCATTCTTTGCATTATATGCTAATATCGATCAGTTTGAAATTGATGAACAGAATTTAATTCCAGTTTCAGAAAGACCAGAATTGGATCGTTGGATTATTTCAAGTTTAAATGCATTGATAAAAGATGTGGAAGAGGCATACGAAAATTATGAGCCACATCGTGCAGCAAGATTCATACAATCATTTGTCGACGAGAACTTATCGAACTGGTATGTTCGTTTAGCGAGAAGAAGATTCTGGAGAGGCGAAATGACAGATGACAAGAAATCTGCTTACGAAACATTATTTGAATGCTTAAGAGTATGTGCTCAACTAATGAGTCCGGTTGCACCATTCTTCTCAGATTGGATGTATAAGAATTTAACTGATGGAATTAGAACGAAAGCAGTTCAAAATAATACATCATTAAAAGAAGAGTCGGTTCACTTGAGTTCATGGACAAAAGCAAATGATCAGTTAATTGATTTGAGTTTAAATGAAAGTATGCAATTGGCTCAAAATATTTCCTCAATGATTTTATCACTGAGAAAAAAGGTTAATATCAATGTCAGACAGCCATTGCAAAAAGTACTTATTCCAATTTTAGATGATCAGTTTGAGTCGAAAGTGGAGCGAGTGAAGTCGTTAATCTTATCAGAGACTAATATCAAAGAGCTTACGTATTTAAAAGATACTGAGGGATTCATTAAGAAGAAGATAAAGCCAAATTTCAAATTGTTGGGAGCCAAAGTAGGAAAAGACATGAAAGAAGTGGCAGCTGAAATAGCACAATTTGGTCAGGAAGAGATTTCTAGCCTTGAAAAAGCAGGTAATTATATCTTAAAAACAGGTTCGCATGAGTTGTTGTTAGAGGAGGTAGAAATTATCGCAGATGATATCCCAGGCTGGTTAGTAAATGTGATGGGGACGCTTACGGTAGCACTAGATGTGAACATTTCAGAGGAGCTACGCCAGGAAGGTATTGCCAGAGAATTTGTGAATAGGATTCAAAATTTAAGAAAAGATAAAGGTTTTGAGGTTACAGACCGCATAAATGTGGTGGTGGCTGAAAATGAATTTATTAAAGGTTCAATAAATAATAATTTAGATTATATTTGCGCCGAAATTTTGGCGAACAAATTGGAGTTTGTCCAAGACTTAACAATTAACGAAAGGGTTGAAATAAATGAAAAAGAAATCTACATCAGCATCGAAAAAGCCAGCTAAAGCAGCTAAAAAGCCAGTAAAAGCGGCAAAATCGAGCGGTTCAACTTCAAAAACTGCGGCAAAGAAAGCGCCTGCTAAAAAAGTAGTAGCGAAAGCGGCACCTAAGAAAGCAGTTGCGAAAAAAGCAGTGGCAAAAGCAGCTCCTAAGAAAGCAGTAGCAAAAAAGGTGGTGGCAAAAGCGGCTCCTAAGAAGGCAGTGGCTAAGAAAGCAGTAGCGAAAGCGGCTCCTAAGAAAGCAGTTGCTAAGAAAGTAGTGGCAAAAGCAGCTCCTAAAAAAGCAGTAGCTAAAAAAGTAGTTGCAAAAGCTGCTCCTAAAAAAGCTGTAGCTAAGAAAGTAGTGGTAAAAGCTGCTCCTAAAAAAGCAGTAACTAAGAAAGCAGTAGCAAAAGCAACACCTAAAAAGGCAGTAGCGAAAGCTGCTCCGAAGAAAGTAGTAGCAAAAGCAGCTCCTAAAAAAGCAGCTCCAGTTAAAGCGGCTCCGAAAAAAGTTGAAGTTAAGAAGGTTGAAAAAGTTGTAGCGAAAGTTGCGCCTAAAGCTGTCGCGAAACCAGTAGCTAAGCCAGTTTCAAAGCCAGTAGAAAAACCAGCAGCTAAACCAGTTGTTGCACCCGCTAAACCAGCTGTTCCTGAAAAAACTCGTTATGCTGACTCTGAATTATTGGAATTCAAAGAAATCATTGTTAAGAAATTAAATTCAGCTAGAGAAGAACTTCAATTGTTAACTGAAACATTAAGTAATCCTAATAGTAACGGAACTGACGATACTGCTGGTACTTTCAAAGTATTAGAAGATGGTTCTGCTACATTAGAAAAAGAACATGTTAATCAATTAGCTGCTCGTCAACGTAAGTTTATCGATCAGTTAGAAGCTGCTTTAGTTCGAATTGAAAACAAAACATACGGTGTTTGTAGAGAAACTGGAAAATTAATCCCAAAAGAAAGATTAAGAGCTGTTCCTCATACAACTTTAAGTATGGAAGCGAAACTTAAACAAAATTAATACATAAGAATTGATAAAAAGAATGCGATATTTATCGCATTCTTTTTTTATGCATATGAAAATCTATATCAAACCGATTTTAATCGTAGTAGCTGTTTTAGTTATTGACCAACTTATTAAGTTTTGGATTAAAACTAACATGTATATAGGTGAAGAATACAATGTCGTTGGCAATTGGTTCATCATTCATTTTACTGAAAACAATGGCATGGCATTCGGATTAGAATTAGGTGGTAACTATGGTAAATTGGCCTTGAGTTTATTCAGAGTGTTTGCTGTATTCGGATTAGGATATATTTTTCATTATGTAATTAAAAATAAATACCACTTTGGTTTAATTACATGCGTTAGTTTAATATTAGCTGGCGCTTTAGGAAATATTATCGACTCTGTTTTTTATGGTAAGTTATTTGGATATGCAGGGTTCTTACATGGAAGAGTAGTTGATATGTTTTACTTCCCAATCATCCAGGGCTTTTATCCTGATTGGGTTCCTGGTTTAGGTGGACAAGATTTTATATTCTTCAGACCAGTTTTCAACTTTGCTGATGCTGCTATTAGCATTGGTGTTGTAACAATCATTATTTTTCAGAGTAAGTTTTTGAATAGCGATTTATCTAAAATCGAAAATAATCTTAACTAGATTTTTACTAGTTTAAGTAATAGTTTAACTGATAATTGTCATATTTTTCTGACTTTCATACACTTACATTTGATGAATAATTTAATCAAATGAAACGAATCTCTTATATCATGTGTTCAATATTATTGAGCACTTTTACTTATGCACAGAATTCAAGTTCTAATAACGAACATAATTTAAACTACACTACTCGCACAATCGAAGTTGTGGGATCTGCATTTGTAGAGTTAGAACCTGATCAAGTATTCGTAAGTTTAACCTTAAAAGATTACAATGCAAATGGTAAAACAATTACCATTGATAAGTCTGAATTAGAAGTAAAAAAACTCCTAACTACATTATGTGTGGATCTTAAAAACCTATCTGTTGTTAATGTTTACGGATATATGACTTATTCTGATGGGATTAATGCTGGCTCATATCAAAGCAGAAAAACTTACCGAGTTAAGTTTGAAGATATTTCAAAAGTTTCAGAATTTATTTCGAGAATCGATAAGTCGTTTATCGAGTCTATTAATATAGATGAGTCATCGCATTCAGATTTAGCTGAACATTATAAATACGTAAGATCTCAAGCAATTAAATCTGCAAAAGATAAAGCTTGTGATTTACTTCAAGGCTTTGGAGAGAAATGTGGTAAAGCATTAAAAGTTGAAGAATTACAATTGAATGGAGGCTCCGATCTATCTCAACCCAATGTAAGATACCAACAACATGAAGGTCCTGACACTGGCTCAGAAACTCAAAAGATTAAAGTGGCTTACCAAGTCAGAGTACTTTTCGAAATTAAATAGTGCTATTATGACATTTGTCATATTATTGTAAGCAAAGTGCTTTTACATTTGAGTGTTAATTTAACTCTCAAAGTAATGAAACGCTCTATAATAATCGCAATTTTACTATTCCTCAACCTGAGTGGAATTGCACAAAATTCTTATGATTTTTCAATTCGGAAGATGGAGACAATCGGTTATGCAGCTACTACTGTTTCTCCAAATGTAATCTATACGAGTTTTGTTATCAAAGATTATAAAGAGAATGGCAAAGTTGTCACTATCAAAGAAACTGAAAATCATATTCGAAAAATTATAAAGAAATTAGGATGTAATGCCGAAGATTTTTCTGTTGGAAATATTTACGGCTATATCTCATATAATGGTCCAAATAATGATGAAGGCTCATTCGAACATCGTCGTTTGTATTTGTTAAAATTATCTAGTGTTGAATGTATAGATACATTTTTAGATAAAGTTGATCCAAGGGCATTAGAGTCATTTAATATTGACGAAATGGATAACAATGATATTGATGGTACATTAAGAGAAATACAACTAAAAGCATTTGCGAAAGCTAAAGACAAGGCAACAGTTTTGTTAGCTACTTATGGTGAAACATGTGGTAAAGTTTTAGATGTACAAGAAATAAATAGGAATATAATTTATCCCGATATGAATGGTAAGGGTGGTAGAATTCAAGCGGTGAATCAAAGTGGGATGAATAATTATGATTATAACCAGGTTAGAACAAAATCTATAAAAGTAGAATACGAGGTTAAAATAATATTCGAGATAAAATAGGGTGTTTTTATTTCGGTAATGCCATCTCCATTTTAGCTAGTGCTCTAGCTCTGTGGCTGATGGCATTTTTTTGTTCTTCAGACATTTCTGCAAATGTAATATTGTATCCAATAGGTTCGAAAATTGGATCATAACCAAATCCCTTATTGCCACTACGTTCTCTGCGTATTGTTCCTAATACTTCTCCTTCGAAATGATATTCTTTACCATCGAGTATTAATGCAATAACTGTTACAAATTTTGCAGATCTATTTTCAATGTTTTGCATTCTTTGTAAAACCTTATCAATATTTTTTTGATGATCTACGGGTTCGCCTGCATATCGAGCAGAATATACTCCAGGTTCGTTGTTTAATGCTTCAATCATTAAACCCGAATCATCGGCAAAACAATTACAATTAAATTTTTGATGAATCGTTCTAGCTTTGATAAATGCATTATCAATAAATGTATCTGCATCTTCAATTATATCATCGGTAAAGCCGATTTCTTCCATGCTTACCAAATCAAATCGATCTGCAAGAATAAATTTTATCTCTTCGATTTTATGCTTGTTATTCGAAGCTACGACTAATCTCTTTTTCAATGTTATTTTTTAATTTCTTCGTAGTCTACAAAATCACCTTCACTTTTTGTGAAGCTGAATCTTTTCTTCGCTTTCGGAGGAGTATAGTCAACATGAATATCACCTTCTCTATGTGTTTGTTGTTGACGACGGTATTGCTCATTCATATTCCTTTGTGCTTTTTTCATCACTTCAGAAACCATAAATGGCATCAATAATCTAGAAAGTGATCTAAGCACTAAAATGATTAAAATGAGGATTAAAATGAATTTAAACATAAAATAATATTGTTTACAAATATACTAATTAACAGACTTTCGGAAAGCTTGTTTAATTATTCTTTGTAAACTTTTCATTATAAAAGTTCTCCAATGCAAACATTTCGTCGCGTAGTTTGGCTGCTAATAAGAAATCTAATTCTTTAGAAGCTTTCAACATATC
>CAZYBY010000227.1:0-2250 GCA_964645385.1 uncultured Sphingobacterium sp. | reverse complement strand
TATGCTGTAGAATCGCAAGTTAGATATCATGGCTTTGAGCCAAATGATGCTATTATAGAAATTTTCCCTCGTGAAGGTGAATATACATTACGATCTGAAGATATTCTAGAAACAATAGAAAAGCATAAAGACAGCCTAGCATTAGTGATGATGGGTGCTGTGAATTATTATACAGGTCAGTTTTTCCCATTAAAAGAGATTACCAAGAAAGCGCATGAAGTTGGTGCATTTTGTGGTTTCGATTTAGCACATGCGATGGGAAATATACCGATGGAATTACACGATTGGGATGTTGATTTTGCAATGTGGTGTTCTTATAAATATTTGAATTCTTCTCCAGGTGGAATTTCAGGAATTTATATTCATGAAAAGCATTGTACTAATCCTGAAACGCCTCGATTTGCAGGATGGTGGGGATATAAAGAAGATACACGATTCTTGATGCAAAAAGGATATATACCTGAGCCAGGTGCGGAAGGTTGGCAAATGAGTAATGTTCCAGTATTAACAATGTCTGCGCATCGTGCTGCATTAGATTTGTTTGATGAAGCAGGATTATTAAACCTTCGTCAGAAGAGTTTAACTTTAACAGCTTACATGGAATATATTGTTAGAGAAGCAAATGCTAAGATTGGTCACGAGAAATTTAAAATCATCACTCCTTCTGATCCAATTTCTCGAGGAGCACAATTATCAATTATTTGCAAAGAAGGTGGTAAAAAAGTGTTTGATGAATTAACAGCTAAAGGTATCATAGGCGATTGGCGCGAGCCCGAAGTACTTCGCTTCGCTCCTGTTCCTTTTTATAACAGTTTTGAAGATGTTTATCGCTTCGGTGAAATCATCTCACAATAATTTAGAATTTAGTATTTATTTTTTTAGCATATAATATATCATGAGTCAATCAAGTAAAAATATAACATTAGTTGGTGCTGGTTTAGTGGGTTCATTACTTTCAATGTATTTAGCAAAGCGTGGACATAAAGTAAACATTTTTGAACGTCGCTCGGATATGAGAAAAGCCGGATACGTTGGTGGTCGTTCTATCAACTTAGCATTAAGTCACCGTGGCTTTAATGGTTTAAAGGCTATGGGATTGGATGAAGAGATTAGAAAAGTTGGTATACCTATGTATGGTCGAGTAATTCATCAAGTTTCAGGTGAAGTGCAATACCAAGCCTATGGTAAAGACGATGAAGCAATCTATTCTGTTTCTCGTGGTGGCTTGAATAAAAGATTAATGGAGTTAGCGGATGAAAATCCAAACATCACTATAAATTTTGATGAACGTTGTTTCGATGTAGATATACAGAATGCTGTTTGTCAGTTTGAAAATATGATGACGAATGAGAAGCATTCCGTACAATCAGATCTAGTAATATCTGCTGATGGTGCATACTCCGCTGCTCGATTAGCGATGCAAACAAAATCGGATCGTTTTGAATATTCCCAAAAGTATTTAGATCAGGGATATAAAGAATTAACGATACCTGCTGGCCCAAATGGAGAGTTTTTATTAGAGAAAAATGCATTACATATTTGGCCACGTCATAATTATATGTTAATTGCTTTGCCAAATTTAGATGGAACTTTTACCTGTACATTATTCTTTCCTTTCGAAGGTGAAGTGTCTTTCGCAAGTTTAAAAACTGAATCACAAGTTCGTGAATTCTTAACTGCTCAATTCCCAGATTTAGTAAAACTATCACCAAATGTGGTTCAAGAGTACATGGCTAATCCTAATGGAGCTTTGGTAACCGTAAAATGTTTCCCATGGGTTTATTCAGATAAATTAGCTTTACTCGGTGATGCAGCCCATGCAATTGTTCCTTTTTTCGGGCAAGGTATGAATGCAGGTTTTGAAGATTGTTTCGAGTTTGGAAATTTAATGGATAAACATGGAGATAACTGGATTGCCTTATTAGATGAATTTCAACAAATACGTAAGGCGAATGCTGATGCCATTGCAGATATGGCTGTAGAGAATTTTATAGAGATGAGGGATAAAGTAGCCGATCAAAAGTTTTTATTACGCAAGAAAATTGAAGCTAAATTAAACAAACTTTACCCAGAACAATACGTTTCTAAGTATTCTTTAGTTAGTTTTAGTTTGAAGCCATATCGTTTCGCTTTAGAAATGGGATTCCGTCAAGATGCCCTATTTGAAAGGGTTTTAGAGATTCCAGGAATTGAAACAAATTGGGATTCAGATGAGATGCTTTCAAGAATTACAGAATTGTTGAAAGAGTT
>CAZYBY010000226.1:0-2612 GCA_964645385.1 uncultured Sphingobacterium sp. | reverse complement strand
ACTGCTTGATTGCTTGACTACTTGATTACTTGATTACTTGACTATTTAACTACTTGATTTATTCCAGCTACTCGATACTCGATACTCGATACTCGATACACGATACTCACATAAAAAAAGCGAACCAAAATAAATCGATTCGCTTTAATATTATTAGAATTTATTTGTTAGGATAAAGTACAAAGCTTAGGTATCAATATCAACTCAATACTCACTACTCAATACTCAATACTCACTACTCAACCACTAATTTATTTACATAGTTTCCAGATGAAGTTTTTACTGAAACTGAATATACACCTTTCGAAAGTTTCATATTTTCAAGTTTAAATGTATCATTCAATCCTGAGAAACTTTCAGTATATACTACTCTACCTAATAAGTCTGTAATCTCAATATTTGCAGAGCTTGTAGCATTAGGTATAACAATATTTACTTCGCCTTGCGATGGGTTAGGATAAACAAATGCTTTTTGATTCTCAATAGAATTATTGATACCTAAAGTACTTACAAAATTATCATACTTTGCTTGAGCTGCTGCTGCACTAGCTTGTAAATCGCTAACATTATCACCAGCAATTACTGCGATTGCAAAAACTGATTCTGTGCTTGAATTAATTGCATAAGGGCCAGCACCAATAGTGTACATAACATCTATACCTGTACCATTGTTACCATATTCCGGATTAACTATTCCACTTGATAATGTCATGAATTTTTCTGCTGTAGAGAAACCACCTTCTTGTGGGTCACCTGGCACTGAGTGCGACTGACCATAATATTGAACAGGAGCATTAGTGCTTAATACTTTTACTGCTGCTAATGGATCTGCGCTCGACATAGACATTGCGTAACCCATTCTCAAACTACTATCCCAGAAGATTTGATTGTTTGCAGCTGCCACAATATCCCAATCATAGAACATACCAATGTAGCCGTTGAAAGGGTTATTAGATTTAACTTTGTACTCAACAATAAAATATTTATCGTCTGGAGTAGTAGCCCAAGCTAACTCTCTATGTTTTACAGATAAGCCTAATGTTGCTGGAGATGAAGCATCCGAAAATGATCCGCTTGAAAAATAATCAACACCTGCTGCAGATACTGTGTGAATTCTTTCCGTAGAAACAAAATGCTCATCTGGTGTAGATGTTTCTGATCGAGCATTATTAGATACTTGTGCACTAGAAGCACCAACCATAAATGCAGCTTCATAAAGCATATTTACTCCGTTATAAGTAACACCCTCTCCACCTGTTGCATCACCATTTCTATATCCAACTCTACCAATTCCGGTAGCTGTACTAGTAATTTGATTTACATTAATATTTAAAGATGATATATTAATATCAACTGATAAATATTCTGCATCAACATAACTTGTACCATCAGTATATGCAAATTTTAAAGTTACTGTTTCATTCTCCGTAGCTGTAGGCTTGATATAGAATTTAAAACCTGTAACATTTGTTTTTTGTAATGTAGATAATACACCTACCGATTGAGCTGCACCTATAGCTGTAATGCTAGTAGTTGGAGATGTTAATGCAATTTGCAAATTACTAGTTGCAGCTAAATAATTAATAACTTCTAAATTAATACTTACTGTATCACCAGGTAAATAAGAACCATTATGATTATCTGTAAGTGTAATATTTGTAGCACGAATCGAAGGTGAAACCATCGTTAATGCTTTATATACATTGATACGACCTTTACCTAATTTATCTTTATATGAACCAGAATTTTTTGAAGAAATATCATCACAAGAAACACGTAATTGCTCACCAACTTGCATTGGATTGTAATTAGGGAAATGTGATTTTACTAAAGCTGCTGCTCCTGCTGCAATTGGTGAAGCCATTGAAGTTCCATCATACGATGCATAAGCATTGTTGTATACTGTACTATAAATTCCAGAACCTGGAGCAGATACGTCTACATTATATCCGAAATTTGAAAAACTAGAACGACGGTCAGAAGATGATGTAGCACCAACAGACAATACTCCTTTGTATGATGTCGGGAAAAAATTATAGCTATCTAATCCATCGTTACCTGCTGCAGCTACTACTAAAGATCCATGAGCTAATGCATAGTTAATTACATCTTGCCCCATAGAACCTCCACCTTGACCACCCCAAGAACAATTGATTACCGATGCACCATGATCTGCAGCATATACAATACCTTCGTATCCAGTGTAGATTGCATTTTCGTTTGCATCAGGTGTACATTTGATATATAATAATTTACACTTGAAACCTACACCAGCAATACCAACTCCATTATCTGCTACTGCAGATGCATCACCACCTACGTGTACTCCGTGATCGTTACCACCTGCTTGTACATTAGGGTCTCCATCGCCAACGAAGTTTGAAGAAACCGGACCTACGAAATCCCATCCTTTATAGTTATCAATATAACCATCATTATCGTTATCTATTCCATCAATAGGGTCTGCATGATTATACTTAATATTCGCTGCTAAATCTGGGTGATCTAAATCTCCTCCAGTATCTACAATTCCGATAACAACGTTTGTATCACCTTTAGAAACATCCCATGCTTCATAAGCCTTGATAATACGTTGGTAGTAATTAATTGAG
>CAZYBY010000225.1:0-2072 GCA_964645385.1 uncultured Sphingobacterium sp. | reverse complement strand
CATAATTCATAATTCATAATTCATAATTTAGAATTTATAAACAAATATAATTAATTAAACAAATCGTTCATTGCTTTTATGAGAAACTAATCTCAGTACTGTCTCCCAAATTTAAACTTTGGCTTAGTCCTTTTAGAGATGCGTCGCTTCCGACTAATGAGTCTTTCAATACAACATCTTCTAATTGTGAAAATGAACCAATGATAGAATTCTTTAAAATCGAATGATCTACATAAGTATTTTCACCTACCGAAACATTCGGACCAATAATAGAATTCTGAATTCTGCAATTTGCCGCTATACTAACGGGAGGTATGATAATGGTATTGTGAAACTGAAGATTTTGTTGAACATTTTGGCGACTTAATAGCATCGCGTTAGTAGCTAATAGCACTTCTTTTTTACCACAATCGTACCATTCTTCTACTTTAAAAGATTGAATCTTTACCCCTTTTTCAACCATATGCATTAACGCATCTGTAAGTTGAAATTCATTATGAGTTCTTAAATTCTGATGGATATTTTCGTCTAAAGTATCCATCAATAATTTACCTTCTTTAATTTTATATAAACCTACCATTGCCATATTCGACTTAGGTATCATTGGTTTTTCTACTAAACGAGTAATGAAACCATCTTCATCGCTTTCTACCACACCAAAGTTTCTAGGATCATCCACTTTTTTTACGCCTACAGTTGAATAAGGAAGATTAACAAAATCTTGTAAATGAACATCGAAAATAGTATCACCCAAAACAATCAGTAATTGATCATCATTGTTCACCATGTCTTTAGCCGTCCAAATTGCATGACCTATACCTTCTTTCTGAGCTTGAACAACAAAAGATTTTTTTAATTCAGGATATTTTTCAACTACATATGACTGAATTTTATCGCCTAAATAACCGATTACAAAAATGAACTCAACAATCCCAACTTCTTTTAGGCTATCGATGATATGTCCAAGAATGGGTTTGCCCGCTACAGGGACTAATGCTTTTGGCTGTGTGTGGGTATGTGGTCTTAAACGACTACCAATTCCTGCTACAGGTATTATTGCTTTCATTTGGGGATCCTTTCAAGGTCGAAGTTACAATAATTTACAATTCATACGAAATTGACCAATTATATTAAAAATATGTATTTTTAAGGCATGAAAAGAGATGCACAAATATTTAAGCTAATCGATAGCGAAGCTCACCGTCAAGAAGAAGGTATTGAATTAATTGCTTCTGAAAATTTTGTTTCTAAGCAAGTTATGGAAGCACAAGGATCGTGTTTGACAAATAAATATGCCGAAGGCCTTCCAGGCAAGCGTTATTATGGGGGTTGCCAAGTTGTCGATCAAGTTGAGCAGATTGCTATAGATCGAGTAAAACAATTGTTTGGTGCAGAATGGGCTAACGTTCAGCCTCACTCAGGTGCTCAAGCAAATGCTGCAGTTATGCTTGCAGTATTAAAACCTGGAGATAAAATTTTAGGTTTTGATCTTTCGCATGGCGGGCATTTAACACATGGCTCTCCGGTAAATTTCTCAGGACAATTATACAAGCCTAGTTTCTACGGTGTAGATAAAAAAACTGGTTTAATCAATTACAGCACATTTGAAAAAATTGCCATTGCAGAAAAACCAAAATTGATTATATGTGGTGCATCTGCATACTCGCGCGATTGGGATTACAAGCGTATGCGTAAGGTTGCTAACAAAGTTGGGGCATTATTACTTGCTGATATTTCACACCCTGCAGGTATGATTGCTAGAGGATTATTAAACGACCCTATTCCACATTGCCACATTGTTACTACTACTACTCATAAAACACTTCGTGGCCCTCGTGGTGGTTTAATTATGATGGGTAAAGATTTTGAAAATCCTTGGGGACTAAAAACACCTAAAGGTGAAATTAAAATGATGTCGCAAATACTTGATGCTGCTGTATTCCCTGGCACTCAAGGTGGACCTTTAGAGCATGTTATTGCAGCTAAAGCGGTAGCATTTGGAGAAGCTCTTTCTGAAGGTTATTTCAAATATATTTTACAAGTGAAGAAAAATGCTCAAGCTATGGCAAAAG
>CAZYBY010000224.1:0-3172 GCA_964645385.1 uncultured Sphingobacterium sp. | reverse complement strand
TTAATGATCAAGGTTTGCTGAAAATCTTTTTGTCCGAAATAAGCATTTGTTGGGTTTACAATACTGAAAAGCTTATAAACAATTTGTCCAACCCCTTTAAAATGACCTGGTCGCATTGCTCCTTCCCACACGGTTTCAAGTTCACCAAATGAATGCGTCCATTCTATTTCATCGGCATATATATCATTAACCTCTGGCATAAATAAGATATGGCAACCAGCTTTTGTGAGCAGTGCGATATCTTGTTCTATTGGCCTAGGGTATTTTTCAAGGTCTTTAGGGTCGTTAAACTGTGTTGGGTTGACGAAAATACTGCAGATTACGGTATCGTTTTCCTGAATAGCCCTTTCCAATAATGAAATATGACCAGCATGTAAAGCGCCCATAGTTGGCACAAAGCCAATATTGCTGTTAGACTTTTTGAGAGAAGCAAGTAATTCTACCAGCTCTTTCGAGGTTTTTAGGATTTTCAAAACGTTGCCTTAAAAGAGGGCTAAAATTGTAAAAATATTTATAATAACAAGCATATAAATATAATTTGTTGAAAAAATTGAATATTATATGTATATTTGCAGTCCCAATTCATTACGGCCCAAGGACCATAATTTGTTGATTAGGAGTAAGTTCAGTATGGCAAAAACAAAGATTCTCTTTATCACTCACGAAATGTCTCCTTTTTTGGAGATATCAAAAATCGCGAAAATTACACGTCAATTACCACAGGCAATGCAAGAAAAAGGATTCGAGATCCGTATTCTAATGCCACGTTTCGGTAATATCAACGAAAGAAGAAATAGATTACATGAAGTAATCCGTTTATCGGGTATGAATATCGTTATTAACGACAATGATAACCCATTAATCATTAAAGTAGCATCTTTACCTACAGCACGTATGCAGGTGTATTTCTTAGACAATGAGGAGTACTTCCAACGCAAATCTGTATTTAGAGATACTAAGGAGAAATTTCACGACGATAATGATGAGAGGATGATATTCTTCTGTAAAGGCGCTATCGAAACAGTTAAGAAACTAGGATGGATGCCAGATGTAGTTCATTGCTTTGGATGGATGAGTAGTTTAGTACCTATGTACTTAAAAACTTCATACAAAGAAGATCCAATGTTTAAGAACACTAAAGTAGTTTACTCAGTTTATGAGAATTGCTTTACTGAGGCTTTACATAAAGACTTAAAAACTAAATCCTTAATGCCAGAGATGGAAGCGAATGATACAGCCTTATTAAAGGATTCTTCGTGTTCATCATTACATATCAATGCAATTAATTATTCAGATGCTGTAATTAAGGCAGACGAAAACATCGATAATGCCGTTATGAAGTTTCTTGCTAAGCAAAACGACAAAAATATCGTAGAAAATTTCAATCATGATGAAATAGATTTCGATTCTTTTGTGCAGTTTTACGAAGAAGTAAACGTAGAATTAGTAACTGCTTAATTATCGATTTTAAATGAGATTAAATACTGGTAAAGGCTTATTAATACTTTTAATAAGTCTTTTTATTTTACAAGCCTGCAAAAAAGAAGGTGATATCGGTTTAGAGCAACAAATTGATGAAGAAGGCCTTTATGGTAAATTAGTCGACACTTGCACCCTTCAGTTCTTTACTGTAAAAGACGATAGTGTTATTTCATCCAATTTTGTTCGTAACCAATTAGGAGATTTTCAAGATCCAATTTTGGGCAGAACAAAAGCATCATTTGCTTTTCATGCTACATTACCTAAAAACAATGTTGATTTTGGTACTGGGTTAGTGCTCGACTCAATTGTGATGGTTTTAGGCTATCCAACTACTCAAGCGGATCGTTTTTATGGAGATTCTAATAGTAGAATGGAATTAAATGTATATCAGTTAGACGAAAAAATATCTAACGATTCAGTATATTATTCAAACAAATCTTTTGCAATTAAATCAACTCCAATCGGAACTAAAAATTACAAACCTAATCCGAACGATTCGATAACAATACAAAATATTAGAACTGGAAAATCAGATACAATTGCTAAAGTGTATCCACATTTACGAATTAGGCTAAATGATACATTTGGAAGTGAATTGCTTTCAAAATCCGGACAGTCTGTACTAAGTAGTAATGATGCGTTTTTAGATGCATATAAAGGATTCTATATAACTGCTACAAGATTAAGTGGTGATGGAGGAGTTCTTTCGTACGACTTAACAAATTCAAATAGATCATATATTGTATTGTATTACAAAACTTCTACAGATACCACTAATTTCGTTTTAAATATAAACTCAGCTTCTGCGAACGTAAATAGATATGAACATGATTATACAGGTACTGATGTTGCTTCTCAATTAGCAGATTCAACTTTAGGAAATACTAAAGTATATTTTCAATCATTATCTGGATTAAAGGGCAAATTGAAATTCCCAACACTAGAACATTTGCTAGATTCAGGAGATATAGCTGTAAACAAAGCAGAACTTACATTTAAACCTGTAGCTGGTACAGAAACTCCATATACTCCAATTGCAACAATCGTTGTGAAAGGTAGATATTCTGATAACTCGGAAGTTGTTTTAAACACTGCGATTTATAATTCAACTAAAAAGGAATACAAAGTAGACTTAACCCGATCTATTCAATTTATTCTAAATAAAAAATTAGTTTTAAAAGACATTTTTATTGAAGATAATAGTAAGCAGATTAATCCCCGAAGATCTGTTATTGCGGGTGTAAACTCTAGTTCGCCAATGAAGTTGCGAATATTTTACACTAAATTATATTGAAATTAAAAAGGATTAATTTACTTTTATATATCATTAATTAACTTATCGAATTATGTGTGGAATAGTAGGATACATTGGCTTTCGTGAAGCCTACCCAATTATAATAAAAGGTTTACAACGCTTAGAATACAGAGGTTATGATAGTGCAGGTGTTGCATTATTAAATGGCGAAATGAATATCTACAAAAAGCAAGGTAAAGTAAGCGACCTTGAAGCATATGTAGGCGACAAACCAACTACTGCAACTGTGGGAATGGGACATACACGTTGGGCTACACATGGTGCGCCAAGCGATAGAAATTCACACCCACATACTTCTAATAATGGAAGATTAAGCATCATCCATAATGGTATTATCGAAAACTATGCATCGATAAAAGAAGAGATGATAAAACG
>CAZYBY010000223.1:0-4021 GCA_964645385.1 uncultured Sphingobacterium sp. | reverse complement strand
ATCAATCTTATTACATTATTAATTGGTGCAAGTGCAGATGGATTAGAAGTATTAACTCGAGATGGGGAATGGTTACCAATTAAAGCACATGCGGATGATATTGTTGTAAATGTTGGCGACATGCTTCAACGTTTAACAAATAACAAATTGAAATCTACCACTCACCGTGTTGTTAATCCACCTCGAGAGTTAATGGGAACTTCTAGATATTCTGTTCCTTTCTTTTTACATCCTCGTTCTGAAATGAGTTTAGCTTGTTTAGAGTCGTGCATAAATGCTGAGAATCCTAAAGCATACGACGACTATACAGCTGGGCAATACCTAGACGAAAGATTAAGAGAAATTGGATTGAAGAAATAAATTGAATTATCCTGCCATTTGATAGGCAGGTTTTTATGAATGATGAATAACCGATTTAACAACGGTATCTAATTCAATAGGATCTTGAGAACCGATAAGATAAACTAAACCATCCTTATCGGTTAACTTTACAGCATACTTTCCATAAGCATAAAAACGTATTGTTCCTTTTTTATGCAAATTGTAAACTGGATTATTAATCATAAATGGGCTATATCTGATAATTTCAGAACTTACAATTCCTCCTAAATCTATTTTCACTTTTTTAGTACTGTAAATACCGGTAAGTATTAAACTCCCATTTTCTATCACAGTACGATAATGAGTAAGGAATATAAATAAGATGGATATAAATAAAATACCTGTACCTACTACTAAGAACAAATCTGCCTCTTGTGCACGATCTCTTTCTTCAGAAATAAAATAAGCCACAAAACAGAACAATGCCAACACGAATCGACGGGTAGTCCAAAACTTTATATTACCTAAAGTTTGTCGTTCTTGATATAAGACATGCTTAGCCATTTGTTTGCTTTATTGTATAAATAACCTCGGTATCGTTATTAATTTTATACCTATCGTCTGTTCTGTGCCCTAAGATACATACAATATCTTCTGCGGATACTATTACAAAGGTATTTTCTTTTTCTTTAATTGTAAATTTTTCGTCGACAAAATAATCGCTCAGTTTTTTCTTCCCTTTCATTCCCAAAGGAATAAACCAATCTCCAACCTTCCATTTTCTAACAATTAAGGGGAAACTTAGTTTGGCATAGTCTAAGTATGCATGTCCTTCCTCGTACTTATTATTAAACGAAGATTTATCTATCTTATGTATGTTGTAATGTTTATTGTCCTCAATTATTATCGATGGTGTCTCTTCATAAATATGAAAATACTCTTCTAAATGTTCCACTTTGTTTATTAAAATGTCGAAATACCCATCTTGTTTTACCAACCTATGGGTAGTACTTTCATAAAATTTCCCCTTAGGAATGTCTAAATGATGATAGATATCTAAACTGGTATTATAAGTAAAATTTAATGTGGAAAGCAATCGCTGAAACATCCATTTAGCATTTTGAATTTTATTCAAAGCAATAATGTCAATTTTAGTGCCATCATAAAATTTTGAAAGATGATTTTGATAATATTCCTCCAATATAGCTTCTGTTGATTCAATTACATTCCCCAATTGGAGCAAATTCGATTTCCATTGTTTGTTTACATCATCAAACTTGGGCAAAATAGAATGTCGTAATTTATTTCGTAAATAATCTTCTTTTAAGTTTGAAGAATCTTCTCTCCAATTAATGTTTTGATCTAAAGCAAAAGTTTTAATATCATCTCGATTAAAACATAAAAGCGGCCTTACAGCAATTTCATTGCTTACAATTCCTTTTAATCCACTTATTCCTGTTCCTCTAATTAGATTGATAAAAATGGTTTCAATAGAATCGTCTGAATGATGAGCAGTAGCAAGTTTGTTGAGTTTATGTTTCTTTTTTAATTCCTCAAACCAAGTATAGCGCAATGATCTTGCTGCCATTTGAATAGAAACTTTCTCTTGCTTCATATAAGCTGAAGTATCAACTTTTTGGGTATGCAGAATAATATTATTTAATAGGCAATATTCTTCTACAAATGTCTGATCTGCATCGGATTCATCATCCCTAAGTCCGAAATTCATGTGTGCTACTTCAAAATAATATGGTAAAGATTGAAATAGAGTAAGCATTACCATAGAATCAATACCTCCACTTACAGCCAATAACAATCGGTCGTCAGGCATAATTATGCCGGTTGATTCTATATAATCCTTAAGTTTTTGTAGCATTTCATCACAAAAGTATTTAAAATCGTTGTATTTTTACCCCGCATGAAAATTTTAAAGCTTTTAATCATTAGTTTATTCATCCCTTTCCTAAGCTTTGCCCAAAAGGTAAGTAAGGTCGAAGTGTTGAATGCTGATGTTTTTGAATTTGTAAAATTAGAGAATGAGCAAATCAAAAAGCTTAAAGGCAATTGCCAATTCAAACAAGACAATGTTTACTTCTATTGCGATTCCGCTTTATTATATGATGTAAGAAATGCCGTGGATGCCTACGGAAAAGTAAGAATCAACCAAGGCGACTCGTTACAATTATTCGGCGATTTTTTGAATTATGATGGTAATTCTAAAATTGCTCGATTCAATAAAAATGTTAGGGTGCTCCATAACGATATGGTGTTAACTACAAGTGTTCTTGATTATGATACTAAAAATCGTATCGCTACATATTTACAAGGGGGTAAAATTACTAGTGCTGAAAACGTGTTAACAAGCAAGCTTGGATATTACTATGCAAATACAGCAGATGCATATTTCAAAAAAGATGTTGTGCTTACCAATCCAAAATATGTATTGAAATCTGATACCTTAAAATATAACTCCAAAACACGTATCGCTACCTTTTTAGGTGCTACTACGATTACTTCGAAAGAAGATTTCTTATATGCAGAAGCTGGAACATACAACACCGTAACTGATATAGCACAATTTACTAAAAACCCAAAATACCCATACTACGTCTCTGGTTCTCAAACATTATCTGGTGAAGTTTTATATTACGATCGTGCAAAAGGTATTGGTCGTGCTACAAAAAATATAACCTTTGTTGATACCGCACAAAAAATTATTCTTAAAGGAAACAAAGCGAAATACAACAAAAAAAATGAATCGTCTGTTGTTACCGGAAATGCTTATGTAATAGTACTTGTAGACAATGATTCATTATTCTTATCAGCGGATACTCTTAGAAGTTTTATGGATAAAAAATTAATTCATAGAACTCTTGTTGCATATCATGATGTTCGAGCATTCAAATCTGATTTGCAAATGCGCTGCGATTCTATGGTATATACGTACAAAGATTCTACCATGCGTTGTTTTAAAGATCCAACAATATGGTCGCAGAATGCACAAATGACGGCTGACTTTGTTACTATACAAATGAAGAATGGCGACATCGATAAAATGAATTTATATGATAATTCATTTTTAGTAATGATTGATACATTAGACTCTTCAAAATTCAATCAAATTAAAGGTAAAAACATGATTGGATTTTTCAGAGAGAACAAGCTTCAAGTATTGAACGTGGAAGGGAATGGACAAAGTATCTATTTCGCATCTGAAGAAGAAAAGCCAGGAGAATTTCTAGGAGTAAATCGTGCCGACTGTAGCAATATGATTATTTCTTTTAAAGAAAATAAAGTTCAAAAAGTGAATTTTCTAGTAAAGCCCGATGCAGTATTTTCTCCAATGGATGAAGTAAAAGAAGAAGACTTAAAACTTAAAGGCTTCATTTGGCGAATTAAACTCAGACCTGAGAATAAAGAAACCGTTATTTATAGAAAGTAAGTATTGAGTATTGAGAATTGAGAATTGAGTATTTTGAAATTTACTCATTCCTCAATACCCAATAATAATTAGCCGATAATATCGAATCCAGTATATGGTACCAACACTTTCGGTATTTTGATTCCCTCTGGAGTTTGGTTATTTTCTAATAATGTAGCTACAATTCTTGGCAAAGCTAAAGCACTACCATTTAGCGTATGAACTAATTGATTTTTGCCATCTTTCCCTTTGAATCTGCACTTCATTCTGTTTGCTTGG
>CAZYBY010000222.1:0-11882 GCA_964645385.1 uncultured Sphingobacterium sp. | reverse complement strand
ATAAGCTTTTTAAATTTTGCCTAATTTATGCGAAAAAGATTCGTATTTTAGCAAATCTTTTCGAGATAAGACCATGGGAAAAATTATTGCATTAGCAAATCAAAAAGGCGGAGTAGGAAAAACAACATCCTCAATCAATTTAGCTGCGAGTTTAGCGGTATTAGAGTTCAAAACATTACTTGTAGATGCAGATCCACAAGCAAATGCAACATCTGGTATTGGCTATGATCCTCGTGAAATAAAATCAAGTATTTATGAGTGCATTATTAATGGAATCGACCCTAAAGAGGCGATTTTGGAAACAAGCACACCGAATTTAGATTTATTACCTGCACATATCGATTTAGTAGGTGCTGAAATCGAAATGATCAACCTAGCAGACCGTGAACACAAAATGAAAGAAGTGTTTGCGAAAATCAAAGACCAGTATGATTTCATTATTATCGACTGTTCACCATCTTTAGGTTTAATTACTATTAACTCATTAACTGCTGCGGATTCTGTAATAATCCCAGTTCAATGCGAATACTTCGCTTTAGAAGGTTTAGGTAAATTATTAAATACGATTAAAATTGTGCAAGCACGTTTAAATCCTGAATTACAAATTGAAGGAATTTTATTAACGATGTATGATGTACGATTAAGATTATCGAACCAAGTGGTGGAAGAAGTGAAAACACATTTCCAAGATTTAGTTTTCGATACAATTATACAAAGAAATACACGATTAAGTGAAGCGCCAAGCTTTGGAGTATCTGTAATTATGCACGATGCAACAAGCAAAGGAGCCATAAACTATTTGAATTTAGCCAAAGAGATTTTGGTGAAGAATGGCTTAGCGACAGAAGAAATTAAATCAGAATCAGAATCAACGAACAATGAGTAGTGCTGTAAAAAGAAATGCCTTAGGTAAAGGCTTAGGAGCTTTATTAAGTGATAAAGATCAAGTAGAAAATACAATGGAAACACCTGCAGGCAAAAGCACTAGTGCTAGCCCCGCGGTGAATTCAATTTCTGCTATTCCTTTAGATCAAATTGAAGCGAATCCATTTCAACCTAGAGATCAATTCGAGGAAGCAGCATTAAATGAACTTGCTGAGTCAATAAAAACTCAAGGTATTATTCAACCTTTAACAGTTAGAAGATTATCAGCAAAATCTTACCAATTAATTTCAGGTGAGCGCCGTTTAAGAGCAAGTAAAATTGCAGGCTTAACAGAAGTTCCAGCATACATAAGAACCGCCAACGATCAGGAAATGATCGAGATGGCTTTGATTGAAAATATTCAACGTGAAAACTTAAACGCGATGGAAGTTGCATTCAGTTTTCAACGTATGATTGATGAATGTAGTTTAAAACAAGAAGAACTAGGCGATCGTGTTGGGAAAAACAGAACTACTGTTACCAACTACTTACGTTTGTTGAAATTACCTCCAATGATACAAGCAGCTATTCGTGATCAACAAATTTCTATGGGTCATGCGAGAGCAATGGTGAGCATGGAAAATGTAGATCAACAATTATATGTTTTTAAAGAAATTTTAACGAAAGATTTATCTGTTCGTAAAGTTGAAGAGCTTGTAAGAGCAATGACTACTCCAAAGAAAGAAGGAAAAGAAAAAGAGAAAACGAGTGGAGGAAAATTCTTAACGAACAATTTCGAATATCAGAAAATTCAAGACGATTTAACTTCTAAATTCGGTAATAAAGTTTTAATCAAAGCTGATGATAAAGGTAAAGGAAGTATCAATATTCCATTCTTATCGACAGATGATTTAAATAGAATTTTAGAAATGTTGGATTGGTAATATTCAGCAATGAAAACTATTTTCCTTACTTGCATTTTGTTAATACACATAACGGTGTATGCACAGACTCAAACACCTACGGCTCCAACGCCATCAGTGGTAAGGGTTCCAGTACATTCTGCAAGTAAGGCATCTAAGCTTTCGGCAATAATTCCAGGTGCTGGTCAAGTGTATAATAAGCAAGCATGGAAAGTTCCCATTATTTATGCAGGTGCTGGTGCGCTTATTTATTCTATATCTTGGAACAATAAATATTATCAAAAATATTTAACGGCTTATAAACTAGATTCAGATACATCATCATCTACGAATAGCGAATTCAATGGACTGTATTCTGTAGAAAATCTAATCGTTTTAAAAGATTATTATCGAAGAAATAGAGATTTTTCGGCCATCGGATTAGTCCTGCTTTATACAGCTAACATTGTAGATGCTTATGTATATGGGCAGTTTTTTAATTTTGATGTGAGCGACGATTTAAGTTTACAAGTAAAACCATACGTAGTACCTAATATTACCAATTATCAAACTGGTGCTTGGACAAGCACTGCTGGATTAAACATTCAATTAAAATTAAAATAACATGAACATAGCATTAATTGGTTACGGAAAGATGGGTCATGAAATTGAGAAAATAGCTCTCGATAAAGGACATCAAATTGTATTAAAAATTAGTGCAGAAAATTTACACGAACTTACTGCAGAAAATTTAAAGAAGGCAGATGTTGCTATTGAATTTTCTACTCCACACACTGTTGTTCAAAACATCAGTTTATGCGCTTCTATCGGATTGCCGATTGTTGTAGGAACTACAGCATGGTACAATGAATTTGAAAAAGTAAGAGGTGTTGTAAACGATTATCAATCATCATTATTTTACGCTACAAATTTCAGCATTGGAGTCAATTTATTTTTCAAAATAAACGAGATGGCTGCGGATTTAATGAAAGATTTCGACTTTCAATTAAGTATGGATGAAATACATCATACACATAAATTAGATGCACCAAGTGGCACAGCAATTACTACTGCCGAAAAGATCATGGCGAATTACCCGAGTAAAAATACTTGGGAGAACAAAATTGTTACAGATGCAGAAAATGTTCGTGATACTAAAAATAATGCCTCAGAGTTAATGATACGTTCGATTCGTAAAGATGAAGTGCCAGGAACGCATACGGTGTATTATGATTCGGATGTAGATACCATAGAAATTTCGCATATTGCACATAACCGAAAAGGATTCGCGAAAGGAGCTGTTAGCGCAGCAGAGTGGATTATTGGTAAAAAAGGAATATTTACAATGGACGATTTATTATCGTTCAAAAAATAAAATACAATGAATTTAAAATTTTGGAAAAAAAGTACTGCTCCTAAAAAGAAAAAATCAGCAACACGTGAATGGGCTGATGCCTTAATTTTCGCAGTTATTGCAGCAACCATTATTCGTGGATTATTTATAGAAGCATTTACTATCCCTACACCTTCAATGGAGAGATCATTATTGGTAGGAGATTTTTTATTTGTTAGTAAAGTAAATTATGGTGCACGTACGCCTGTTACTCCATTATCGTTTCCATTTGCACATCATACTTTACCAATTGTTGGCACGAAATCATATTTAGATTGGATTCAACTGCCATATTACAGATTACCAGGTTTAGGAAAAGTTGAGCGCAATGATGTTGTGGTATTCAATTATCCGATGGAAGATTTCAGGCCTATTGATAAGCAAGAAAATTACATCAAACGTTGTGTTGGTATTTCTGGTGATACCTTGGAAGTACGCGATGCAAGAGTATTTATTAATGGTGTTGGCGAGAATATGCCTGTAGAATCTCAAGCATCTTACATGGTGAGAACAGATGGTAATGCTTTCAATGGTAAAACATTAGAAGCAATGCACATTACAGAGTACGGTCAATATGCTGAAGAAGGGAATTACATGTTCACATTAACTAAAGAACAAAAAGAAAAGTTATCGAAATTCTCAAACGTAAAAACTGTTCAAGAAGCAATTCGCCCTAGAGGTCAATATGTAGATTATGTATTTCCTCATGATGCAAAGCTAGGTTGGAACGAAGATAATTTCGGACCACTAATTATTCCTGCAAAAGGTATGACTATCAATCTAAGTATGGCGAATATCGAAATGTACAAAAGAGCGATTGAGGTGTACGAAGGAAATAAAGTAGAGGTTAAAGATGACGGAATTTACATTGCTGGTAAAAAAGCAGACTCATACACCTTCCAAATGAATTACTATTTCATGATGGGAGATAACAGACATAATTCATTAGACTCAAGATTCTGGGGATTCGTTCCAGAAAATCGCATTGTTGGAAAAGCATTATTTATCTGGATGTCCTGGGACTCTAACGCAAGCTTCTTCAATAAAATTAGATGGAGTAGATTGTTTAAAGGCATTAACTAATAGCTAGTCCTTGGTCGTTAGTCCTTGGTCCATAGTCGTTAGTCTTTGGTCGTTAGTCCATAGACTTTAGTTTTTGTCTAACGACTAAGGACCAAGGACTAAGGACTAAAAATTAAATAGATTTTAGTTCCATTTTAGCTGCAAGTTCTACAAGATCATTATAGACTATATCATTCAAAGGAATGCCATTAACAACGCGATCATTGTAGCATTCAACTTCTGGTTCACCAGGTATAATTATAGGTTGATTTTCGTTAATGCGTTCTGCGTTTTTGAAACGTTCTATCCAAGTGTCAATGGAATTGAAATAATCTACTTTTTCGCGAAAAGCATCTACGCGCATAGCGCCAAAGAAATGTCCGATGCCTTCGCCTACCGGATTCGGATCTGGTTCAAGGAATGCAACAAAAGGAGGTACCCAAGGACCGAAATTTGCTCCTGATAAAACTGCGGATAGGATATCAACTGTAGCACTTAATCCGAAGCCTTTATGACTACCATGCTCACGGTCGCTACCTAAGGGAAGTAAGGAGCCACCATTTTTTAATGCATTTGCATCGATTGTTTCAGAGCCATCATTTTTTTGCACCCAACCCTGAGGTAAATTTTTCCCTAAACGTTGAGCAATTTCCAATTTACCATTAGCGGCAGTAGAGGTTGCCATATCAACTACAATGGGATTATATTTTTTAGAAGGGAAAACAAAACACATGGGATTTGTACCCAACATTCGTTCTTTAGAAAAGGTAGGAGCTACTAGAGGACTAGCATTTGTCATTGCAATTCCTATCATGTCTTCTTCGAGAGCCATCATGGCGTGGTAGGCTGCTATTCCGAAGTGATTAGAGTTCTTTACAGACACCCAACCGCTTCCAGTAGACTTTGCCTTATCTATAGCAATTTGCATGGCGTACGGGCCTGCAATTAAGCCTAAGCCAGCATCAGCATCAACTGTAGCAGTACTTAATGTTTCCCGAACTATTTTAGGTTGAGCTAACGCATTAATTCTATTCTTTTCCCAAAGTCTAACATATCCACTTAAACGTGCTAATCCATGTGAATCTATACCACGCAAATCGGCAAGTAATAATACATCGCTAGCAAGTTGAGCTTCCTTTTCCGGAACACCCATTTTTAAAAATACAGAGAAGCAGAATTGTTCGAGTTGTTGTTTGGAAAAAATCATGAAGCAAAGATAAATTAAAAATTGAGGCATAAAAAAAGCCCCCCGAAATCGGAGGGCTTTTTAATATTGTTTAATCTGCTATTTTCTGAGCATTCCGATAGTTATCGGAATTATTTAACCATAATTTTCTCAGTAGCTGATTTACCATTGCTAGTTAAAACAACTGAGTATAAACCTGCTGATAAGTCAGCAACGTTCATAGATACTTTGTTAGCACCAGCAGTTAATTCAACTGACATAGTACGAACTGTTTGACCTAACATGTTTACTAATTTGATTTCTGCTTTAGAAGCATTGTTCAAAGTAATATTTAAGTTAGCAACATCTGAAGTTGGGTTAGGGAACGCAACGATAGAAGCATCTAGTTTTCTAGAGTTGTTAACACCGATGAAAGTAGCTACGTTGAATTTATCGTAAACGATATCAGCTACTGAAGATGCGTGAGCACCTTGTACAGCGTTTCCTGGATCGAAATCTTGTTGCCATTGCATATGTAAGTCACCGTTAGCATCTAATTCTGCAGGCACAGTAACGAACATGTTTTCTTGGTTAGAAGTGTTAGAAACATTAACGATGTCAGTCCAAGTAGCACCATGGTCAGGAGTACCTACTACGTATACGTTTCTGTAGTCAACACCAACATCGTTAGTATCTTCTTCAGCAACTGCGCAATATGTCATAGTAATCCAGTTTGCATATGGAGAACCAACAGCACCTCTAGTTAACATTGGGTTTAATGTGAAACCTGAGTTTCCGTAACGTACTAATGTACCACCAGTAAAATCAGAACCTGAATCGAATGTACCATTAGCGTTTAAGTCTAATAAAGTAGGTACAGGTACGATTGTAGTATCTGCATCATTCCAGTAGTTTACATAATCAGAAGTAGCAGTTAAGAACACGCTTAATCCAGAACCATCAGCATCTAATACTAATAAGTCGCAGAAAGCAACGTGAACTGTACCGTTAGCGTCAACAACAACTGATCCATTTGAAGTTACACCTAATAATGTATCAGCAACTGTGTCACCGTTTGCATCTGTAATACCACCTGTATATTTAGCGATAGGGAACTCACGGATGATTTTCTTAGTCCAAGTTGCACCAGCGTCAGTAGATTTTAATAATACTACGTCTTCAGTAGTTCCTAAGATTAAGATAGCAACAGTGTTACCGTTAGCGTCGATTGCGTATGAATCACCACCAACATCACCTGCGTGATGTAAAGTGTCATAACCAGCAGCAGCAGCAAATGCAGCAGATACTGTATCGAAGTTAGCACCACCATCAGTTGATTTACCGTAGTAAACTGGAGCTAAGAAACCAGTTTCAGCATCAGCAGCTGAAGTACCAATGATAGCATGAATAGTGTTACCTACTGATACTGTTCTTGGCCAAGTCATACTAGCGAATTCACCAGCTGTACGAGTAGCACCGAATGCAGTTCCTACACCAGTGTTAGTAGTTACACCGTTAACGTGAGCTACAACAACTTCACCAGCAGTTACAGCTGATAAGTTACCCCATCCAACACGTTTGCTTTCAATTCTTGCAGTTGGAGCTGCACCCCAAGCTGTTCCATCGAAGCTGTTGTAACGAGTTCCACGGTCTGTCCATGAAGTAGATTCGCTAGATCCTGTCCATACTGTAGAGATTTTACCATTTGGGTAAGAAATAATACGACGTGGCATTGCTGCGTTTGATTGTAAGTCGTAAGTAGTGTTACCAATGATTGTTGCTGTTGCAGATCTTCTTACATTTTTAGAAGTGTTTCTTACAGCTGGCGCTTGAGCAAGATTCACAACTGGAACTTCTTGTCCAGCCTCGATCTTTAAAAATTTGCTAGCCTGCGCGCTGTTACGGATTTGCAGTCGAGAAGCCGACTGACCATTCACTAAGAATGGTACCGTGCACAATAGTGCCATCAGTTTTAATGTAGATACTTTTTTCATAATTGAACTATTAATAGTTTGTTAAAAATTTGTTTAAATCAAACTTAATAATAAAAAACATCATTAAAAAGCATTTTTTATTAAAAAAATCCATTTTTTAAATGTTTTTAGTCATTTTATTAAGTTATTCTATTCTTGATATTACTTAAGATTCTAAAAATGAGTGTATTTAATTTCACCTCCTTTCTTGCTTTTTTCTTAGAATATTAGCGTTTTTATGCTTTTTGACAGGATTTCTGTCTCATTTTTGATATGATTTATGCCTTCTATACCACAATTCGCATACCATAAACTGAAATTGTCGTTACGCTCTTGTAATTTACCTTTCGGAAAGTACTTTTCTTTTAAAGTTGCAATTTGTGAAAGTGCTGATTTGTATTTTCTTTTTTCCGCTTTCCATATTTTATACTCCACTCTTTCCATCATACGCATAATTCTTTGTTCAGTACCTTTTAAACTATACTGTAAATTTTCATCTACTTTCATCGCTTTATTTTTCATTTGCTCAATGAAATTTTTTAGCATGATTTCTTCTTCATCTAGTTTTATTTTTTCTTGATGATGACGAGCTACATATTCATCTTCTAAATTTTTTATCGTTTTAAAAAAATCATTCAGCTCAAAACCTAATGATTTCCATTTTTCGAAATCATTTTTCTCTAAGATCATAAATGAATTTCTCCAAGCTAATAATGGATATTGAACACCATAATTTTCGAATACAGTTTTCAATTGTAACCAATAAGCAATCTCTCCTGGACCTCCTATATAACATAGGTTTGGCAGTATGCTCTCTTGATAAACTGGACGTAATACAACATTAGGAGAAAATTTTTCAGGATGATTTTTTAACTCTTCAAGAATACTTTCTTTTGTGAATTGATGTTTTCCATCATTCGTTTCAAAATTATTTTCTTTCGATATTATTCTTTCTCGATAATCATCTAGTATGTAAAATAAATTTATTTCTCTTGGAAAAATTTGTGATGGATAACTAAAGTTTTCTAATGCTTTAGTTTGAGTTGTACATGCTTCATAACTTTTTTGATCAATCAATTCTTTATGAATAGTATTTGCCCAAGTTTTTTTCAATTCAATATCATCTGCATCTATAATAACCAAACCTTCAGATGCGAATAGTTCGTTAACTAAAATTCTTGTTGCTTGAGATAGATTTTGTTCTTGTTGATAAGCTTTTTTAAACTTCTCTATCAGCTCATTCGAGTAAGGGCGATTGCCTAAGAAATGTTTTACAGATTCAATTACATTTTCAATTTTATCTACTTTAATTCTCCCAGTTGGTCCACCAGATTTTTCTTTCCATTCAAATTTATGTCCTGATAAATGAACATGATTAATTTCTTCAAAATCATGATCCTCTGAGGCCATCCAAAACACTGGAACAAAATGATAGTTCGGATATTTCAATTTCGCATCATCAGCCATTTTAATAGCTGTAAGAATTTTAAAAATGAAATACCATTCACCAGTAAATAAAGCTAACTGATGCCCCGTTGTAATCGTATAAGAATTCTCTTGTAGTAAGGAATTAATATTATCTCGAACTTTAGGATGTAATTCAATCGAACTATTTTGATATTGCTGAAGTAATTGCTCTACTAAAACCTTTCGATTAATCTGCTCTTTCGACTTACCATCGATAACAGCTTGAAGTGAATTAATATTCGGTTCGAATTGATAGAATTGACGTAGCTCTTCTTTCCCATCAATATAATCGAGAAAAAGTTTACTAAATGAATTTGATTGATGATAGTCTGTACAGTAAGCGTTATCCATACTCAAATATAAAATTTAAATAGATAACGTCTAAAGTAAAGAATAGTTCGTGGTATTAGTTTATTTTACGTGCGTATAGATCGAATTCTTCTGCCGATTCAATTTCTACATTCACAAAATCACCGATTCTTAAGTATTCGTCATTTGCAGTAATCAGAACTTCATTATCTACCTCTGGAGAATCGTATTCTGTTCTACCAACGAAATGGTCTTTCTCTATACGGTCGATTAACACTTTGTATTGTTTGCCAACTTTTGCCTGATTCAATTCTAATGATATATCTTGTTGAACAGCCATGATTTGATCAGCTCTTTCTTGTTTTTCTTCTTCTGGAATGTTATCTTCTAAGGTATAAGCATGTGTGTTTTCCTCGTGAGAATAAGTAAACACGCCTAAACGATCAAAACGCATTTCTTCCACAAACTTCAATACTTCTTCTACATCTTTTTCCGTTTCTCCTGGGTATCCAGCAATAAGAGTAGTTCTTAATGCGATATCAGGTACTTTAGCTCGTATATCGTTTACTAATTCAATCGTTCTTCTTTTTGTAATTCCTCTTCTCATTGATTTCAACATATTATCAGTGATATGTTGAAGAGGCATGTCCAAATACTTACAAATATTCGAACGTTCATTCATCACATCTAATACATCCATAGGGAATTGAGAAGGGTAAGCATATTGCATACGTATCCATTCTATTCCTTCTACATCAGAAAGATGTTTTAATAAATCGCCTAATTTACGGTCGTTATATATATCTAAACCATAATAGGTAAGATCTTGTGCGATAAGAATTAATTCTTTAGTTCCGTTTTTAGCTAAATGTTTAGCTTCAGTAACTAAATCCTCTATGCTTTTAGAAACGTGACCACCACGCATAATTGGTATGGCACAGAAAGAACATGGTCTGTTACATCCTTCAGCAATTTTAACATAAGCATAATGCGAAGGAGTGGTGATTAATCGTTCTCCAATTAACTCACGTTTATAATCAGCCCCAACCGTTTTTAATATTCTAGCCAAATCGTTTGTGCCGAAATAAGCATCTACATTTGGAATTTCCTTTTCTAAATCGTCCTTATAACGTTGAGATAAGCAACCAGTAACATAAACTTTCTCAATATCACCCTTTTCTTTTAAGTCAACATATTTTAGAATCGTATCAATTGATTCTTGTTTGGCATTATCAATAAACCCGCAAGTGTTGATAATAACAGTACCGAAGTCTAATTTTTCCGATTCATGACTAACATCAAATTGATTGCCTTTTAACTGACTCATCAATACTTCCGAATCGACGATGTTTTTAGAACAGCCAAGTGTTACGATGTTTATTTTGCCTTTGTTGCCTTTAGTTTTCATAAGAATAGATTAGGAATTACTTCCGAATAGCGTATCTACAAAAGTAGTTTTGTTGAATAGTTGAATATCGTCTATACCTTCTCCAACGCCAATATATTTCACTGGCACTTTAAACTGATCCGAGATACCTATTACAACTCCACCTTTTGCGGTACCATCAAGTTTAGTTAATGCCAAAGCATTTACTTCAGTTGCCGCTGTAAATTGTTTTGTTTGTTCAATAGCGTTTTGCCCTGTAGAGGCATCCAACACTAAAAGGATTTCGTGAGGAGCATCTGGTATCAGCTTTTGCATCACTGATTTTATTTTACTCAACTCGTTCATTAATCCTATTTTATTATGCAATCGTCCCGCAGTGTCGATTATACAAATATCTTCATTGTTAGCGATTGCCGATTTTAAAGTATCGAAAGCAACTGCAGCAGGGTCGGAGCCCATTTTTTGGGAAACTACACGAACGCCAACACGTTCACCCCAAATATGTAATTGCTCAACAGCCGCTGCTCGAAATGTATCCGCAGCACCCAATACCACTTTTTTGCCAGCTTTATTGAATTGGTTAGCCAATTTACCAATCGTAGTTGTTTTTCCCACACCATTTACCCCAACAACCATTATTACATATGGCTTTTGTTGATCTGGTAATTCAAAATGTTCGAAATCTTTGGTATTGTTTTCTGCGAGCAGTGCAGCAATCTCTTGTTTTAGAATAGAATTAAGTTCTGTAGTGTTTACGAATTTATCTCTCGCCACACGTTTTTCTATTCTTTCTATAATTTTAAGGGTTGTTTCAACGCCTACATCTGCTGAAACTAGAATTTCTTCTAAATTATCAAGCACATCGGCATCTACTTGAGATTTACCTACAATGGCTCTTGCTAATTTGCCTATAACACTCTCTTTTGTCTTTTCCAGACTCTTATCAAGTGTTTCTTCTTTCTTTTTTGATGAAAAAAAATCAAATAAACCCATTTTGCTATGAATAAAAAAAGCTCCTTTCAGAAGAAAGAAGCTTTTATATGTTCAAAGGATACAATTACTTGTTACCTTTTAATACGTCTTTTACGTGATCGTTGTGAACCACAATTTCTTTAAAAGAATAAGCACCTTTAGGTGATTTCACCATAGTGATCACTTTAGAATACTCTTTACCAGTACCGGTTTTCAACGTTGCAACTACTTTCTTTGCCATTTTCTGTCAGGATTGTATGATTACTTAATTTCTTTGTGAACAGTAACGCGTTTTAAAACTGGATTGAATTTCTTCATTTCCAAACGCTCTGTAGTGTTTTTCTTGTTTTTCGTAGTGATGTAACGAGACATACCCGGAACGCCACTT
>CAZYBY010000221.1:0-6037 GCA_964645385.1 uncultured Sphingobacterium sp. | reverse complement strand
AAGGTCCCTGTTGAAAATTTACTTTCAGAAAGACAAAATGGATTTAAAATAGCAGTTAATATTTTAAATATTGGTAGGATAAAATTATGTGCTTCAGCAATTGGTGCTTGTAAAGAAGTAACTAGTAAGGCAATTAATTATTCGAACGAAAGAATTCAATTTAATATTCCTATTTCTAAGTATGGTGCAATACGATATAAGCTAGCTGAAATGGCTACAAAAATCTGGTGTACCGAAGCAGCTACATATCGTGCCGGACAAAATATCGATGATGCATACGATGCATTAGTTGCAGGTGGTATGGATTCTGGTAAAGCGAAATTGAAAAGTACAGAACAGTATGCCGTTGAGTGTGCGATTCTAAAAGTATATGGTTCTGAAACTTTAGATTATGTTGTTGATGAAGGTGTTCAGATTTACGGAGGTATGGGTTATTCTGCGGAAGCCCCAATGGATAGGGCATATCGTGACGCCCGTATCAACAGAATTTTTGAGGGTACAAACGAAATAAATAGATTATTAACTGTTGATATGATGTTGAAGCGTGCAATGAAAGGGGAATTAGATTTAATGACTCCAGCAATGAATGTTGCGAAGGAATTAATGGAAATTCCTGATTTCGGTTCAGATGATGAAGGCTTATTTACTAAAGAGAAAAAAGCTTTACAGAATTTGAAAAAAGCTACATTAATGGTCGCTGGTTCAGCAGTTCAAAAATTCATGATGACACTTGCTAAGGAGCAAGAAATATTAATGAATATTGCTGATATGGCTAGTTTAGCTTACATTGCTGAAAGCGCTTTGCTTCGAGCAGAGAAATTAGTTGCTAAACAATCTGAATCAGAAGCTTCGCTTCAAATTGATATGGCAAGGATTTATTTACATGAAGCATTAGACAAAGCTTATATTCAAGGTAAAGAAGCCATCAATTCATTCGCAGAAGGAGATGAACAAAGAATGATGTTGATGGGACTAAGACGATTTACTAAAATCGAACCGATGAATTTAAAGGAGGCTCGTCAACGCATTGCAAAAAAACTGATTGAAGAAAATAAATACTGTTTCTAAAATGCAAACTATACTTGGCTCCGGGGGTGCTATTGGTGCTCCATTAGCAAAAGAACTTAAAAAATATACCAATGATATTAGATTGGTTAGTAGAAATCCTCAAAAGGTAAATGATACTGACCAATTATTCCCAATGGACGTTTTTGATTTATCTCAAATTGATAAAGCCATCGAAGGTAGTGAAGTTGTTTATGTTGTGATTGGGTTTGAATACAAACTAAGTGTTTGGCAAAAAATTTGGCCAACGTTTTTAGAAAAATTAATTCTGGCTTGCAAAAAAACACAATTCAAAATTAGTATTCTTTGATAATATTTACATGTATGATAAGTCTGAAATTCCATACATGACAGAGTCTGCAAAAATCAATGCTCCTAGTAAAAAAGGGAAAGTTCGTCAGCAATTACATGAGATGATAATGAATGAAGTTGCAAAGGGTTCACTTATTGCCTTAATTGCTCGTTCGGCTGATTTTTATGGCCCCCAAAACAGAAGTAGTGCATTAGAATTAATGGTAGTAAAAAATTATTTAAAAGGGAAAAGTGCGCAAGCTTTCGGTAACATAAATAAAATTCATACTTATACTTATACCCCGGATGCTGCTATGGCTACGGCATTGTTAGGCAATACCCCTGATGCTTACAATCAAGTGTGGCATGTTCCTACTACAAGTGAAAAACTCACTACCTTACAATGGATTCAGCTTATTGCAAGTGAGATGAATGTGAAACCCAAATATCAGATAATACCAAATTGGATGCTGAAATTATTGGGCTTATTTATCCCAATTATGAGAGAGTTCCCCGAGATGATGTATCAATACGAACAGGATTATATTTTTAATAGTTCGAAGTTTGAAAAAAGATTTGGAATTCAAGCCACTACTCCAATAAATGGGATAAAAGGTATGCTTAACAAAAATTAAGTATTTACATTTTTTCAAAAAACATTATCGATTAAAATCGGTTATCTTCTATATTTTTCAGTATGGAAGAAAAGGATATTGATAGAATAATCGAAATGGCCTGGGAGGATAGAACACCTTTCGAAGCTATACATTTTCAATTTGGCCTTACAGAAGCAAATGTTATTGCTTTAATGCGTAAAGAATTAAAACGCAGTAGTTTTAATTTGTGGAGAAAACGTGTTAATAGTGGTGTAAGTCAAAAACACGCTTCAAAAAGAAACCCTGAAATTGATAGATTTAAATGTTCTCTTCAGCGAACAATTTCTTTAAATAAAATCAGCAAAAGATAAAATGGATTATAAATTTGAAACTGATTATTCTGTTATATTAAAGAAAATTGAAGCGATTGATCCTGTTGAATATTGTAAATCTAGAAATTATATTGATGGTGCGGTGACCTATTTATCGCCTTATATTTCTCGGGGAGTAATTAGTACTAAACAAGTTCTTCTATCTGCAATAAAAAGAGGATACCATTTTTACGAAATCGAACATTTTATTAAGGAATTATGTTGGAGAGACTATTTTCAACACATACAGCAAAATGTAGATATCAATACTGAAATAAAAAACAAACAAGAATTTGTAAATCATTTTAAAATCCCTGCAGCAATTGTAAATGCTGAAACAGGTGTTCAAGGTATTGATTCTGCCATTAACGAATTGTACAAATCCGGATATATGCATAATCATTGCAGAATGTATACAGCATCCGTGGTTTGCAATATTGGGAAATCCCATTGGCTTAATCCAGCGAAATGGATGTACTTTCATTTATTGGATGGAGATTGGACTAGCAATGTATGCAGTTGGCAATGGGTTGCTGGAGCAAATAGCAATAAAAAATATTATGCCAATCAAGAAAACATCAATAAGTATACACATACTAATCAGTTCAACACCTTTTTAGATAAGTCGTATGATGACTTGGTGTCGATGGATATTCCTGAGAATTTAACTTCTATTACCGATTTTAATTATGAAACACACTTACCTGTTGAGAAGCCAATAAATATAAATGCTTCATGGCCTACTTACATCTATAATTATTACAATTTAGATCCCAACTTTTGTGCTGAAGAAAATGCAAATAAGGTTCTGTTACTTGAGCCGGATTTTTTTAGTCAATATCCAGTGAGTAATAAATGCATTGATTTTATAATTGAGTTAAGTAAAAATATCAACAATATTCAAATCTATGTTGGTTCATTTCAAAGTTTAAAATCGAATTATAATCTGAATGAAATATACTACAAAGAACATCCATTTAATTTACATTACGAGGGAATTAAAATTGAAAGGGATTGGATTGTATCTGGGTTCGACGAATATTACCCTTCTTTTTTTTCGTATTGGAACAAAATATCAAAAAGTGTAAAAATATTGTTTGAGAATGAAAAACATTAAAAAAGAACATTTGCCTCAAAAGCACTGTATTGTTTGTTCTCGGCCATTTTCTTGGCGAAAAAAATGGGAAAAAGTTTGGGATGAGGTAAAGTATTGCAGTGAAAAATGCCGAAGAAATAAGTAGTTTTAAATATATTTTATAAATTGCTTTTAAAACTCACCCTAATTATGAAGAAATTAGCTTACTTATCATTGGCATTATTTATTGTAGCATGTGCCAGTAAAAAGACTCCACCGACAGTTCCAGCAACTCCATCTGCAAGTAAACCAACTACACTAAATCAATTAGTAGTTCTGCCAGAAGTTACAGAAGCAACATTTACTACTACAGTGAAAGATTTCACATTTGCAGATTATCATAAAGGCAAATCATTATACGAAAGCAAATGTAATGGATGCCATGCATTAATTCCACCTTCTGCTAAACCAACAGCTGTTTGGGAAAAAATGGTGCCTGTTATGGTTGGGAAATATAACATGAAGTACTCTGATTATTTAGATGATTCAGCAGTGAAATACATTTCTGGATATTTAGTTACAGTAACTACAAAATAATGGAAACTAAATTTCCTTTAAATGATTTTACAGAAATTCTTACTCCAAGGTTAAGAATTAGAGAAGTCCGAAACACTGATGTTTCGGACTTTTTTCGCATTCGCTCTAATCCTGAAAACATGCGATATATACCCAGACCAGTAGCGCAGTCTGAGCAAGATATTCTTGATTTTTTTGCTTTGTGTGATGAAACATATCAAAAAGGAGATGGGCTAAATTTAGGTATTGCATTAAAAGATTCTGATGTATTAATTGGTTCAATCGGCTTTTATAGAACGAAATGGTATGCTGATAGATCTGAGATAGGATATATTTTAAGCGAGGATCATCGAGGAAAAGGTTATATGCATGAAGCTATTTCAGCAATCATTCAATTTGGTTTTGAGAAAATCGGATTCCATTCATTAGAAGCGATTATCGATCCTAGAAATTCAGCATCAATTAATGTTGTTGAAAAAGTTGGCTTTGTAAAAGAAGGGCATTTAAAAGAATGTGATTATTGGAATGGAGAATATTTAGATTCTTTAATCTATTCCTTAATCAACCCCAAGCAAAATTAAGCTAAGGCTTTCTTATAGGTTTCTAAACATCTATCTCTTGCAAACTTATGATCTACAATAGGCGCGGGGTAATTTAGCTCTTGAAATTCTGGCACCCATTTTTTGATATACTGAAAATGAGGGTCGAATTTTTTTGTTTGTTCCGATGGGTTAAATATTCTGAAATATGGTGCAGCATCGCATCCTCCACTACTTGCCCATTGCCATCCTCCATTATTAGAACTCAATTCGAAATCCATTAACTTTTTTGCGAAATAGGCTTCACCCCAACGCCAATCAATTAATAAATGCTTTATCAAGAAACTCGCAACAATCATTCGAACACGATTGTGCATAAAGCCAGTTGCATTTAACTCACGCATTCCTGCGTCAACTATTGGGTAGCCAGTTTTCCCTTCACACCATTTTTGAAATTCCTCTTCATTGTTCCTCCAAATAATTTTATCATATGCAGGTTTAAATGAATTATGAACTACATGAGGGAATTGCCATAATATCATAAAATAAAAATCTCTCCAAATTAATTCGTTTAACCAAACATCGGAATTGCCTTGAGCATTTCTGGCAAGTTCTCTAATACTAACAGTACCAAATCTTAAGTGAACTGAAATTCTTGAGGTGCCTTTTATTCCTGGAAAATCTCTCTTTGAATGATATTCTTTTAATATGCTTTTATATTCTGCAGATGGAATTTCAATGTTACTTCTTTTGAATCCCATTGCCTCTAAGCTAATGGCACTAGGTTTTTGGGATATATCCGTATTGAAGTTTTTATAATATTTTTCTGTAGGATAAGAACTCAAGTAAAACTTGTTTACTTTTTTTAACCACTTGTTTTTATACGGAGTGAAAATAGTATAGGGTTTTCCATCGTCTTTTAGAATTTCATCTTTTTCAAAAATACATTGATCTTTATAAGTATAGAATTCAATAGATTTTGATGATAGGGAATCCTTGATTTTTTCATCCCTTGTTTTTGCATATGGTTCGTAGTCGTGATTGGTGTAAATTGCTTTTATAGTATTGTTTTTAGCTAATTCTGAAATAACGTCTTCGGGAGTAGAATGATATATGTATAAGGATGAATTTAATTTTTCGAGATCAGATTTTAATCGTTCAACTTGATCATAAATAAATGTTACTCTGCAGTCATCTTTATCTTCTAATTGATCTAAAATATTTTTATCAAAGATAAATATACATTGAACTTTCTCGCCTGAACGTAATGCGTGGTATAGTCCTGCATTATCTGTTAATCTTAAATCTCTACGGAACCAAAATATATTCATTCTATTTTTTCAATAAAGCTATTAAACAATCTTTCAGATTAGGATATTTAAATTTATACCCTGTAGATAAAATTTTATCAGCACTAGCTTTGGTACTCCCTAATACTACAGCCGACATTTCCCCAAAAATAAGTTTCAAAATAAATGCAGGAACATTAGGAGCCCAGTAAGGCATATTTAAAACTTTCGCAAG
>CAZYBY010000220.1:0-2226 GCA_964645385.1 uncultured Sphingobacterium sp. | reverse complement strand
AATTTGAAACTCAAACTATCACCATCAAGATCAAAAGCATTAGGATTATGAATAAATAATTTATTCAAACCTCCTACATCAATAGGTTCTAATAATAAAATTGGAGAATTGTTGAAACCAATAAATGGGTTAATAACAAGTTCCGTTTCTACATAAAATGGAGTGTTAATAGAATTAATCATGTTCTGAACATTGTTATTTCTATTAGGGTCCTGATAACTAATAACGTATGTAGAGTATCCCGGGAATGTATGAATAAAACGATAACGATTACGTTGTATTGATGGCGCAACATTATCCTTTTCTACTCTTGGTCTTTCATCTTGAGTACCATCGCCAAATAATAATGTAGCTGTTGGGCGATCGGCATTACCAGCATTACTTATATCGGTGAATGTAGTAAGTGTAAACTCGTATTGTAATGCGCTAAGCTGCTTATATGTAATCTCCCCAGCTCTATTATGCGTAGCATAAGTAAAGCTGCATATAAATGAGAAGATTATTATAAGTAATAGTTTACGCATACTTTTTTTATATCAACTAACGTACCATTATGATTTTCTATTGCTTACCCAAGCAGATTTGCCGCTATTTTCAGTAGTAGAATTCATTTGTTTTGTTTTGCTTTCGTTCCATAATTTGGAAATCATCATCGCAGCAACTTCAGCTTCTTCTTCTTTACTATCTTTCAAGCTATCAGCATTAAAATACTTGTTCACAAAATGAGTGTCGAAATTACCTGAACGAAAAGCCTCATGTTGCATTACAAACTTACCAAAAGGCAAAGTTGTTTGAATTCCAGTAATTTTATAGTCGTCTATTGCTCGAATCATTCTCTCCATAGCTTCTTCACGGTCTTTACCGAAGGTCACTAGTTTAGCAATCATAGGATCGTAATAGATAGGAATATTCATACCTTCAACAAAGCCATCATCTACACGAACTCCTAATCCTTGTGGGATTTTATAAGTTTGAAGCTTTCCAATATCTGGAAGGAAATTATTATTAGGATCTTCAGCATAAACACGAAGTTCTATAGAATGTCCATTTATTTTTAAATCATCCTGAGTAAACGACAATTTCTCTCCTCTGGCGATTTTAATTTGTTCTTTTACTAAATCAATGCCAGTAATTTGTTCTGTAACAGGGTGCTCAACTTGTAAACGAGTATTCATTTCTAAGAAATAGAAATTGACATTGTCTTCTAGAATAAATTCCACAGTTCCTGCACCAAGGTAATTGCATGATTTTGCTACATTCACAGCACATTCACCCATTGCTTTTCTTATCTCAGGAGTTAATACAGCTGATGGAGCTTCTTCCACAACCTTTTGGTGTCTTCTTTGAACAGAACATTCTCTTTCAAATAGATAAACAATGTTTCCATGAGAATCGCCTAAAACCTGAATTTCGATATGGCGAGGAGAACCAACATATCGCTCTATAAAAACCGAACCATCACCAAATGCAGAAGTAGCTTCGCTAACAGCTAATTGCATTTGTTCTTCAAAATCTTCAACTTTTTCAACTACACGCATACCTTTACCACCACCACCTGCAGCAGCTTTTATGAGAATTGGAAATCCAACTTCAACGGCTCTATTTTTTGCAATCTGTATATCTCCAATAGCTTCTTCAGTACCCGGAACCATTGGAATATTATATTTTAATGCAGCAGCTTTTGCTGATAATTTATTTCCCATTATTTCCATCGCTTCCGGAGAAGGACCGATTAGTGTTAAACCAGCCTCACGAACTTTTCTAGCGAACGTGGCATTTTCTGAAAGAAAACCATATCCTGGATGTATGGCATCAGCGCCTGTGGTTTTACACGCCTCAATGATTTTTTCCATCACTAAGTATGATTGATTAGATGGCGCAGGACCAATAAGAACCGCTTCATCCGCATATTGAACATGAGGAGATAATCGGTCAGCTTCAGAATATACAGCTACGGTAGAAATACCCATTTCTCTTGCAGAACGCATAATACGCAATGCAATTTCACCACGATTGGCAATTAATATCTTTTTCAATTTAATTAAATTTGATGTCTTCCTTAAAAATGTAAAATTATCATTTTTAAGCATATTTAACAGCTATTTCAAAATCTAAGCATATAATCAGAATAAATTCTATTTTTGACGCGTGATTGACTTGAAAATAATAAAATCAGTACTTGTAAAAGATTTACTCATTGAATGGAGAAATAAGTATTCATTTAAT
>CAZYBY010000219.1:0-2872 GCA_964645385.1 uncultured Sphingobacterium sp. | reverse complement strand
TTAATACTCGAAAAACTTGGTATGAGCTGGGCAAAAGGATTATTTCATTTATCGTATGGCATGGTTGATTTACCTAGCGGTAAAATGAAATCGAGAGAGGGAACTGTTGTAGATGCGGATGATTTGATTTCTGAAATGATTCAATCGGCAAAAGAACAATCAGAAGCTTTAGGTAAGGTATCCGATTTTGAAGAAAAAGAAAAAGAAAACTTATACCGCATGATCGGTATGGGTGCGTTGAAATATTATTTGTTAAAGGTTGATCCTAAGAAAAGATTACTGTTCGACCCTAATGAATCTATCGATTTACAAGGTCATACCGGTCCGTTCATTCAATACTCCTATGCTAGAATTCAATCCATTTTAAGAAAAGCATCTAGTAATATTCCATCTACTACGAACATTAATGATATAAATACAAATGAAAAGGATTGCATTATGCAATTGCTAAAGTACCCAACAATTATTGAGGATTCAGCTAAAACATATAGTCCAGCTTTACTTGCAAATTACTTGTACGATTTAGCTAAGACATTTAATAAGTTTTATCATGATGATCAAATATTAAAGTTAGAGGATGCAAATCGATTGAATTTCCGTTTAATGATTTGCAAAAATACTGCTGAAGTAATTGCCTCTGGAATGGCATTATTAGGTATTGAAGTCCCAGAAAGAATGTAGTACTAAGAAAGATGAATAGAATTAGCCTTAAATTTTCTATTTTATTTTTCTCAATATTTATATTTCAATTCTTCAAACTATCAAAAGCGCAATCGTTTACAGAATTGCATAGTTTTAATTTATATGCTGATTCTATTACGAACTATTCGAGTATGTGGATAGATATCGATCAGGATTACGACTATGATTTATTAAAGCTATCTATCTTAAACAAACCAAATCAACTCTATATTTCTAATCAAAATTCGCTTTTAAAATCAACAAGTGTTTTTCAGAGAGATGGTGGTAATGCTAATGGTGCTTGTTATGCAGATATTGACCTTGACGGTGATTTAGACATTTTTGTTTACTCCATTTTTGGTCAGAAAAACATGCTTTATATCCAAGAGGGTAAAGGCATATTTCGCCAGGAAAAACTAATGGATATCACTAATTCTGAAAACAATGCATTTTATGCTTGCTTCTCTGATGTTGATGCCGATAATGACCCAGATTTACTAATTACCGATACAGAGTTATGGAATCCGAAATCCATTCGTAGAGCTACAAAAATATACTTCAACGATGGTAGAGGGAATTTCAAAAATGATGATGTAGAGAAATTCTTCGTTCCGAAATCTGATACCAGATCTTTGTTATTATCCGATTTGAATCAGGATGGAAGAGAGGATTTACTTCTTCTAAATTTCGGTTCGGAGAATGAATTGTATTTAAAAAATGATGCACAGATATTCAACCCAGTTACTACGAATTTATCAGTATTTAAAGGGGATTACATGGATGCAGTAAGTGTTGATATAGATAACGATGCCGATCTCGATGTACTAGTGGCGAGTGTAAATTCTGGAGTTGATTTATATAGAAACGATGGTCATTTATTATTTACTAGGATTGAAAATATTTTCAACCTAAAGGATTATAAATTAGCTGGAATAGAAACTTTAGATTGGAATAAAGATGGAAAGATGGATGTGTTGCTACATAAATCGTTTAGCAATGAAAAAAGATTGTTCATCAATACTTCAACTTCACAACATTTCATCAAACTAAAACTACGAGCCGACAAAGCAAATTTGAATGGTATTCAAACTAAAGTTTTTGTACATACGCTCGCAAACGACCGTAATTATTGGCAATATAAGGAAGTAAGAGCTACAAGTAAATCTTCTATTGCTGATGCTTTTGATTTACATTTTGGAATTGCTGAACAAATAAATGTTGATAGTATAAAAATTATTTGGCCCGATGGAACTATTCAATATTTGAATAACCTGGAAGCAGATCAGCTATATTTTGTTGAACAAAGAGCATTACCAAAACGTATCGATTCAGAGCAAATTAAAGTAGATCAACCACAAAATATCAGAAACATTTCATTGAGTATGGTAGCTAATTATTTCAAGCCAGGAGAGATATCTGGAATTACTATATTTTATGAAAACAACGGATTGATTACAGAAGATGTTGAAGTAGATTTAAACTTGAATATTCCGATGACATTGTTCAATAGTTTTCCAATGCCTCAACGCTATACTAAAAACAATTTTCATTGGACTATTAAAGATGTACCTGTGAAATATAGAGGGATAATAACTCTTTCTGTTAACGTTCCTAAAGAAAATGAGCTCATAGAACGTATACTTAAACTTAATGCAAGTACAGAACCACTTATCGGCGATGAGTATGGTTTAGATAATACTGTAGAGAAAACGGTAGAAATTGGTAATTAGCTAAAATTTTAATTCTTCTTAATATTTTAAACAAAAAACCTCCTAGTATCCTAGAAGGTTTTTAATTCCATTCATTCCCAATCTTGCGGTCCCCGAACGAAGCGTAGCGAATCCCGATAGCTATCGGGAGAGGGGTGAATTAGTTAATTTTCAATCTGCTAAAGTAATAGCTCAATTTCAAGTCTTTCGTTCCGTGAGAATAATCGTAAAATCCACGTTTAGTTTTAACTCCTAATTCACCTGCAGCTACCATTTTTACTAATAATGGGCAAGGAGCATATTTAGGATTTCCGAAACCTTCATGTAATACATTTAAGATGGCTAAACAAACGTCAAGTCCAATAAAATCCGCTAATTGCAAAGGTCCCATTGGGTGTGCCATTCCTAATTTCATAATTGTATCGATTTCTTCAACACCAGCAATTCCTTCAAATAAAGAATAGATCGCTTCGTTGATCATC
>CAZYBY010000218.1:0-4221 GCA_964645385.1 uncultured Sphingobacterium sp. | reverse complement strand
TATGGGGTTTCCAACATAGCTTCTCTCCACTCTTTAATATAAACTGTGCTTACATCTTCTGCCTTTTTAGCAATAATTGGGTAGCTAAAATGTAAATCTGGATGAATTAATTTGTTGTATTTACGACAAGAACCACATTCCCCGCAAGAATCGTTATCAATTCTGTTTGTACAGTTCAAATATTGTGCATAAGCAACTGCCAATGCCAAACTACCGCTACCACTCTGACCTAGAAATAATTGCGCATGACTAACCCGCTCTTCATTTATCGAACGAATAAGACGTTCTTTCACATCTGCATGCCCTGGAATCTCTTTAAATAACATGTCGCAATTTATAAAATTTAAAATTCGTTTTCATCCCTTATCTTTGTAAAATGGGAAGATGGCTTGCGCTCGATGTTGGAGCAAAAAGAACAGGTATTGCAGTAACTGATCCTTTAAGGATTATAGCCACTGCTTTGGAAACTGTAGCTACCCACGATCTTGTGCCATATTTGAAGAATTATTTTCAGCATGAACAGGTAGATATTGTAATCGTTGGAGAACCAAAACAATTGGATAATTCCCCTTCGGAGTCGGCAAAAGCAATAAATAATGTAATTGTGAAATTGCAACAATCTATACCAAACATCAATATTCAACGAATGGACGAACGATTTACCTCTAAAATGGCATCTCAAGTAATCGCACAAAGTGGAAAATCTAAAAAAGAACGTCAAAAAAAAGAATTAATAGATACTGTAAGTGCAACCATCATATTGCAATCTTACATGGAAGCACATCAATAAGAATATGATTTTACCAATAATAGCATACGGGGACCCCGTACTTAGAAAAGTAGGAAAAGATATCGATAAAGATTACCCAAATTTATCGCAACTAATTGCAGATATGTTCGAAACAATGTATCATGCAAGAGGCGTTGGTTTAGCAGCCCCTCAAATAGGTTTGGATATTCGTTTGTTTATTGTTGATGCTTCACCTTTTGATGATGATGAAGATGATAAGCCTGAATTGAAGAATTTCAAAAAGGTATTTATCAATGCTTATATTATTGATGAGTCGGGTAAGGAATGGCCTTTCAACGAAGGTTGTTTAAGTATTCCTGAAATTAGAGAAGATGTGAATCGTTTATCGAACATCAAAATTAAATACCAAGATGAAAATTTCGTAGAGTATACGGAAGACTATAAAGGAATATTAGCTCGTATAATTCAACACGAATATGACCATATCGAAGGGAAACTATTCGTCGATAAAATTTCACCAATCAAGAAAAGATTAATTGCCAAAAAATTAGAAGCTATTACTCGTGGTATGGTGAAACCTGATTATAAGATGAAGTATCCAGCGGTTTCTAAAAAAAGAAAATAAAGTTAATTTGTTAATATGTTAATGTGTTAATATGTTAATGTTTATTAACTGATTAACGTATTAATTAACATATTAACTGATTAACAAATTAACATATTATCTATTCGGGTCGTTCTTAAATGAAATTTTTCCTTGGTTTAACAACTGCATAAACTGGTTGATTTTGACTACATCCAATAATGGGTTGTATCTGTCTTGTCCACGCCAGTAAAGCTTTTCAGACTGTTGTTGGAAATAATATTTAGTATTTTGTGCACCATCCCATGTCATGGCTGAACTTAATGCCATCATCAAATTATCATCTAAATTTCTTTTGGCAATCATCAAGTCGTCGTCTGGTAATCTTAATTTAATGAACGCTTGTTTGAATTGTTCGATAGTTGCAAATGGGAAAATATATACCATTGGTAAATCGATAGCATCCATCTTTAATTTGAATATCGCACTGAGAGTATTTCCTGTTAAATTTTCAGGAATTATGAGTTCTTGTTTTTTATAACCTAAACAAGAAATGTGAATGGTATCTCCAACACTAACAACGAGCGAGAAAAATCCTCGCATATCTGTATATGTACCTCTGTAGTTTCTGGAAACGTTAATGATATTAACGAAGGGAAGGGGTTCTAAACTATCAGCATGTATTACAATTCCAGAAAACTGAACGAGCTTTTTATCCTGCGCATTTGAATTTAAACTTAATGCTGAAGTGAAAATCAACAGCAGGAAAAATAACTTTTTAATCATAATTGTAATACATGCTAATTAAAGCAGTAACGTTTGTTTTAGCTTCTTAGTCTTTCAGGCAATACTGCATTTGGATCATCCATATCAGTAATGTTAATTGCCTCAACTGAGTTGATTTCAGGAATAGAACGTTTTAATGCTTGCTCAACACCTGCTTTTAACGTCATGATGCTCATTGGACATGAACCACATGCTCCTAATAGTTTTAGCTTCACAACCATGTCTTCCGTTACTTCTTGTAAAGCAACGTTTCCACCGTCTGCTTCTAAATATGGTCTGATTTGATCTAATGCACCTTCGATGCGTTCGATTAATTCTGTGTTTACTTGACTCATTTTATATGTATTTATACAAAGTTAATATTATTTATAACAATTCTAATTAAGAACGGTTTCAGGCAAATTTGCATTTAATATTGCTACTTGCTGAGCTACATTAGATACAATGCCTTTAAATGCAATTGAAGTAGGATGTTCGTCATTTAAAATAATTGGCTCTCCGATTTCTCCTGCTTCTCCTACCGCTTGTACCAATGGAATTTCTCCTAAAAAGGCTACGTCTATCTGTTGTGCAAGCTTTCTACCACCTTCTTTACCGAATAAGTAGTATTTATTGTCTGGCAATTCTTCAGGGATGAAATAAGCCATATTTTCAACAATACCTAAAATCGGAACGTTGATACCTTGCATTTTAAACATCGAAATACCTTTACGAGTATCTGCTAATGCTACATTTTGAGGTGTAGAAACAATAACAGCTCCAGTAATAGGGAAATTTTGTGCTAAAGTAATATGTACATCGCCAGTTCCTGGAGGCGTATCAACAATTAGGTAATCTAATTCACCCCAATTAGCATCTTGGAATAACTGACGAAGTGCTGTCGTTACCATTGGTCCTCTCCAAGGAATAGCTTGGTTTGGATCAGTAAAGAAACCAATTGACAATAATTTCACCCCATATTTTTCAATAGGAAGTAATCTCATTTTTTCTCCTTCTTTTTCAGCATTCGGACGAGCACCTTCTAAATGGAACATCATAGGAATCGATGGACCGTATATATCTGCATCAATTAAACCAACCTTTGCACCTTGCTTACTTAAGCCAATAGCCAAGTTAACTGCTACAGTTGATTTACCAACGCCACCTTTGCCAGAAGCAACAAGAATGATGTTTTTAATATTTGGGAAATTATTTAAGCCTTCTTTCTGAGTAACTCTAGATGTCATGTTGATTTTAACTACCGCATCTTTACTTACAAAATGATGAATAGCATTAACACAAGCATTATGAATAAGCTCTTTTAACGGGCAAGCTGGAGTTGTAAGGATTACACTGAATGAGACTTCGTTATCATTAATTTTGATATCCTCAATCATATTTAAAGTCACCAAATCTTTTTTCAAATCTGGTTCTTCTACATGGCTTAATGCCTTTAGGATTTCTTCTTTGGTATACATAACATTAATTAGTGCTGCAAATGTACCAAAAGAACCCAAAGCAAGGGTCATTTGTTTGTATTTTTTCGACTATTTTAGGTGAATATGACTGCTTTGTAGAGCAACGTTACCCGAAGCGTCGACTGCTCGAATGGTAAAGTCGACATCGCTAAACCTTGGGTCGTTCATCACGATAAAAGTATCGATACTTGCTTGGCTAGAATCTGGGAATTGCTGAGTGAACAATAGTGTTTCGTCGGTTCCTAAATATAAACGTAGTGAAGCATCAGCAATCTGATGATTATCGGTAATGTTTATTTTGAAAAAAGCCGTGTCGCCAAAATCATACGCCTGGTGAATTATCGCTGGCAGAATTTTAGTAATAACAGGAAGTTCTGTATCCTTCGGTTCAACGGGATCTCCACCACGACAAGCATTTAAAAAAAATGCAGTACTCGAAATAAGAATTAGTAAACGTAGCTTGTTCATATTTTAAATTGGAGCGAAGTTCGTGCCAAAATTCGTTTATATTCGTGCTTTTTAAACAATATCCTTAAATTCACTCTGAGATTCCCTATTTATGAAAAAAGTTCGCATAGCTCTTTATTCAATCGTATTACTGATGGTAATAGGCTTTGTGCTCATTCTTGCCTTTAGAGAAAGTA
>CAZYBY010000217.1:0-11213 GCA_964645385.1 uncultured Sphingobacterium sp. | reverse complement strand
ATTATTCAATCGCTTAAAAAAGCTCAATCATCTAATCCAGTTTTTGTTTTAGATGAAATTGATAAAATTGGGAACGATTTCCGTGGAGATCCTTCTTCAGCTTTATTAGAAGTATTAGATCCTGAGCAAAACAATGCTTTCGCAGATCATTACGTAGAATTGGATTACGATTTGTCGAATGTAATGTTTATTGCTACCGCTAATTCGTTAAGTGGTATTCATCCAGCACTTCGCGACCGTATGGAAATTATCGAAGTGAATGGTTATACCATAGAAGAAAAAATTGAAATCGCGAAGCAATATCTTGTTCCAAAACAACGTGAACAACACGGCTTGAAACCTAGTCATATAGAGCTTAAGCCTGAAATTTTAGAGAAAGTAGTAGAAGACTATACTCGTGAATCTGGTGTTCGTGGCTTAGAGAAAAAAATTGCGACACTAATTCGTGGTATCGCCAAAAGTGTTGCCATTAAAGAGAAATATCGTAAGACATTAAATAAAGAAGATGTTGAAAGAATATTAGGCGCACCTGAATACGATAAAGACATATACCAAGGTAATGATGTTGCGGGTGTAGTTACAGGTTTAGCTTGGACTCAAGTGGGTGGTGATATACTATTTATCGAAACAAGTTTAAGTCCGGGTAAAGGAAAACTAACCCTTACGGGTAGCTTAGGAGATGTAATGAAAGAATCGGCAGTTATTGCTTTGGCATATCTTAAAGCACATGGTTCGAAATTTGGTATTGATTCTGCTTTATTTGATAAATGGGATATTCATATTCACGTTCCCGCAGGAGCAATTCCAAAAGATGGTCCATCTGCAGGGGTAACGATGTTAACTGCGCTTACATCAGCATTTACACAACGTAAGGTGAAGCCTTTCTTAGCAATGACCGGTGAGATTACCTTAAGAGGAAAAGTTCTTCCTGTTGGCGGAATTAAAGAGAAAATTTTAGCAGCTAAACGAGCAGGTATAAAAGAAATTATTTTATGCCATGTAAATCGAAAAGATATTTTAGAAATCAATCCTAAATATGTTAAAGATTTGAAGTTTCACTATGTAACTGAAATGAGTGAAGTTGTTGAGTATGCTTTGATGAAACAAAAGGTTAAGAATCCTTTAGTATTATCGAATTAAAGCGACCCAACCTGTGTCTTCAAATCCATCACCTTTGAGATAGTAAACATAGATGCCAGCCTCACATGGTTTTCCATCTAGTTTACCATCCCAACGGAGTTCCTCACCTTTCTTAAAATCAAAAACTTGTTGTCCCCAGCGGTTGAAAATTTTAAAAGATTCCACTGCACAAGGTAAGTTCCCAAAGTATATTTTAAATTCATCATTCAGGCCATCTCCATTTGGACTAAATGCCTCAGGAATCCTTCTTTTACTAGCATCTACAGCTGGCATATATATGGAAACAAACTGCGAATCTACACAGGGTGCTAGTGGGTTAACGTATGATTTAATTTGATAATTCCCTGGCTCGGGATATTCATAAATTATACTTCTACCTGTAATAATATCACCGTTCCCTAAATCCCAAACTACATCGTTAGAATCTGTAGCATTAAGTTGAACACCAGTAAAAGTTTTTCTACACGAATCAAATGAATAATTCAAATCACTTTCAATAGGGTTTACTACATAAATAGTGATAGAATCCACACTTGTACATGCGCCATTCCTTCCTAATAAATAATAAGTGGTTGTAGATATTGGATTAGCCAAAGGATGAGAAGAGAAAGGACTATCTAAACCAGTACTTGGTACCCAAACATAATCACCATATGGCGAACCGGATGCATATAAATTTGCAAATTGTCTATTACAGATATACATGTTCTCATTTGCATTAACTTGTATTGCAGTATCTACTTTTACTTTTACAGTAAAAGTTTCAGAACAATCTCCTGCTTCAATTTTAACTAAATATGTTATACTACTATCAGGTGTACAGATAGGATTAGCAATAGTATCATTATTCAAAAATGTTGAAGGAGTCCATTTGTATTTAATGCCTCCACTTGTTTTTAATACTTCTGAGTTTCCAGCTCCGCAAACTGAAATTGAATCATTTTCTACTTCGAGTTTAACAACTTCTACAATGATATTTTCTTGTGAACAAATTCCATCATTCGTAATCTTAACAGTTAATACACCTGATTTTTCTGGTATTATATATGGTGATGAAGTAAGTGGAGTAGGAGAAAAATTACCTCTTGTAGTTGTACTCCACTCATATTTTGCACCAGCTAATGCTGAGCTTGCTGTTAAATGTAATGTATCTCCAAAGCAAAGTAAGGTATCACCAATAATCGTAATTTTATAGTTGAGTATTTTTACAGAATCTATAATAAGCAATCCAGTACAATGTTCTCTAGCATATACATAATGATACCCTGTATCTGTAACACTAAACTGTACTGAAGGCATTAAAGATATTAGAGTCATATCTTCTTTATACCATTTTATACTATCAAGTTTTTCAAAATCACGAATATTTATTCTAGTCGAACTATCATTACATACATAAGTAAATTCAAGTGAATCAATTTTTTTATAGTCGAGTAGAATAATTGTTTTAAAAGCAGTATCGCAAATTATAGGATTCAACACTTTCAGCTTTATAAATTCTGAAGCTTCGGCTACTCCATCTGTAATAGGCTTTATTTTTACACCAACTGCTTTTACACCGATTGGTATAGTAATCGTATTAATATTGCTTGTAGTATAGTCTATATTATTAGTAGCAGATCCTGTAATTTCATAGTTAACAGTGATAGCAGTTGATAAGTCATTCGAATTTCTTACAAATATAAATTCAGATGAGTCGCACTCTGTAATAATTTCTTTTTTAGTAGTTAATGTTACGGCATTTTTATTAATACTCTGTAAACTTTGTGCTTCTATAAAAATTCCAGAATCATAAATGAAATCTTTGATATCAGCAATTACAAATTTTAGTTCATATCGTCGACATGGGGTAACGTTTGCTTTAGCTTCGATAATAGTAGTAAAGCCATCATACGTACAAGATAAACCATTGGTATTATCTCTGTAGTATTGTGAATTTGTGAGGTGATTTACAGTTTGAATCGAAACAGGTGTAGTTGTATTTGGAATAACTGCCAAATTTGTAGGTGTACTGTATTCATTTCTAGAGATAAATAAACCAAACACATCATTATAAGATTGATTTACAAATTCTGGATATTCCTCAGAAGCAAACACAAATCTGAATTTCACAGTATCTGATTCTGGAGTAAATATGAATTTTATCCAAGCAGCATCGAAATTTGATTCACTAGGATTTAGAGTCGCAATTAACGGATCACCCGGTTGATTGTTCGATGTTCCTGTATTTCCAATTGAATTTACCCCTGCAGCGTTTTTTACTTGACCTGTTGATAAAATAATTCCACTGTCTAATCCAATATTCGAATTTCTGCCATCAAAGTATCCAATTGCATTTAAATTATTTGATGACTGTACGGAATCTATAACTACACCTTTACTGGCTAAAACATTCTTTACTAAATCTTCTGCGGTTCTTGTTGTAGTTACTCTGAGTTGTGCAGAAACAGAGTTGAATACGAACAAAAATGCTATCAAAATCAGCATTTTAACGTATTTGAATGGGTTACTCGCTTTATGCACTTTCAAGAAATAGTGTATTTTTTTGCTAAATTTAGCAAAAATCATACCTATATGATAGATTTAAGAAGCGATACAGTTACTAGGCCTACAAAAGGCATGATGGAAGCTATGTTCAACGCTCCACTAGGAGATGATGTTTATGGTGAGGACCCGAGCATAAATGCCTTAGAGCAGAAGATCTCTAAGATGTTTGGTTTTGAAGCTGCTGTGTTTTGCCCTTCAGGAACAATGACTAACCAAATTGCGATTAAAACACATACAATTCCAGGTGATGAGGTAATTTGCGATGCTACTTCACATATTTATAATTATGAAGGTGGAGGAATGGCTTTTAATTCGGGAGTTCAAGTTAGAGCAATACAAGGTACACTTGGAAAAATTACTCCTGAACAAATTGAAGATAATATTCAACCTTTAATTATCAACCTTCCAAGAACATCTTTAGTTGCATTGGAGAATACATTGAATAAAGCTGGAGGTGGATATTATACATTATCTGAAATTGCTGAAATTTCTAAAATGTGTAAGAAGCATAATTTACCATTGCATTTAGATGGTGCTAGAATTTTTAATGCTTTAGAAGAATCGAAAGATAAAGCAGAGGATTATTCAAAATATTTCGATTCAATCTCTATTTGTTTCTCTAAAGGACTAGGAGCACCAGTTGGCTCTGCATTAGTAGGTTCATCAGAATTTATTAATAAAGCCAGAAGATACAGAAGGTTACTTGGTGGTGGTATGCGACAAGCTGGAATTCTTGCTGCTGCTGCCATATATGCGCTCGATAATCATATTACTCGTATTGCGGATGATCATAGAAGAGCAAAGAAAATAGCTGAAGCTTTGCAAAAATTAGATTTTGTTAAAGAGCTACTACCTGTGCAATCGAACATCGTGATATTCAAATTAAACGATAATGTGCCTTCCTCAAACATAATAGAATACCTAAAATCAAATGGTATTATAGCCAATACTATGGGTAAGCAAACGATGAGATTTGTAACTCATTTAGATTTATCAGAAGAAAATATCGATGAAATAATACTTTGCCTTCAATCTTTTAAAATGTAATCAGAAAGGTATATTTATACTCCAGAAGGGTATATTTTAATGCTGTACTGTAATTTTTGTTGTCTAATTAACATTATTTTAAGACTTGATGATTTTAACTTTCCTATTTTTATGAAATGAAAATAATTAAGTCGATTTTTTATTTTTTACTACCTCTTATTTCAATAGATGCAAATGCCCAATCTGTCAATAAATTATTATTAAATAAGTCGAGTATTTATTTTGTTTCCGAAGCTCCTCTTGAAAGAATAGAAGCAAAATCCACAAAGCTTAAAGGTTTAATTTTAACTTATGATAAAACATTTGCTTTTTCAGTAGATAATTCCAGTTTTAATGGTTTTAATGGGAGTTTACAACAAGAACATTTTAACGAAAATTATTTAGAATCCGATAGATATCCTCATAGTACTTTCGAAGGTAAAATAGTTGAACCTATTGATTTTAATAAAGACGGCAAATATGAGATTCGAGCAAAAGGAAAGCTTAAAATTCACGGCGTAGAGAAAGAAAAAATTATTAAAATAAATATCGAGATTAAAAACGGTAGACTGATAGCGAATTCTAAATTCACTGTTTATTTAAAAGAGTTTGGGATTTTTGTTCCAAGTATAGTTAATCAAAAAATTGCCGAAGAAATCCAAGTAAGTGTACAAATGGTGTTTGATAAATATGAATAGACTTTTAGCGATTTTATTATTTCTTTTACCATTACCTATAATGGCGCAAACGCCTTTGTTTAATAAGACTGTATTGAACATTAATGAGATTAATTATAAAATAAAATGCCTCACCAATAACTCCGATGGATACCTTTTTTTAGGTACGGATAAAGGTGTTTTTTATTATGATGGATTTCATTTTATGATGATTGATATCAATTCGAACTCTCCTATAAACGTCAATAAATTATTTTTTGATTCTAGAAATACCTTATGGATTGGCGACAATGATGGTCATGCTTATAAATACAAATTCAATTCTAAACATAACCCAAATGTTAAAACGTTTGAATTCAAATCGGGTATTTCAGATTTTGTAGAAGATAAGTTTGGTAAAGTCTGGATATCAACTTATGGCGATGGAATCTCTTATATACAAGATGATAAAATAGTTAAACTAAATGATAAGCGTAAAATACTGGATAACTACGTTTACAATTTATCACTTATAAACAATGAAATTTGGTATTCTACAGATCATGGAATTGGAATTATCAATTCTGTTTCTATTAGTAAATTAGATTTCGAATTCAATAAAAACGTTCCTGATGAAATCATAACTTCATTAAATTATGATGATAAGTTTTCTCTTTTATATATAGGGACTCAATCTAAAGGACTATATCAATTTCTATTTCGAAGTAAAAAAATGTTGAAAGTTGATGGAAGCGATAAATTTGGAAGTATTCAAAAGGTCATTCAAATTCATAATGAAGTATGGATGATTACTGAAGATTCTGGATTAGTTCATTATTCACACGAAGGAAGCTTCAAAGTTTTCAATAAAAATGATAAAGGATTTATTTCGGGAATTTCTGATGTGAAGATTGATAAAGAAGGTAACTTCTGGATTTGTAATCAAACAAATGAATTGTATAGTTTTAATGATTTATTTGAGATTTTATATTTCCCTAAGAATTTTGAAGGTAGTTGTACTGCAATTTATCGTGATAAGAATTCAAATCTTTGGTTTAGCACTCAGAATAAATTTATGTGTTACAATGGTGAGACATTTCAAAACATTTTACCTCAACTTAAAAAATTAAATATAATAAGTATTAATCAAGATGAATACGGTCATTTGTGGTTAGGCACATTTGATAAGGGTTTAATTCGTTACAATATTAAGACGAAAAAATATAAGATATACATTGAAAAAGATGGTTTATCGAATAACAATATTCTATCGATTGCAAAACAGAGCAATACCTTGTGGTTAGCAACTCTTGGAGGAATTTGTAAAGTAGTTTATTCCGAAAATTTTGATAATGATGTGAAATTTTACAATTTCTCTCAAGAAAAAGAACTTGGTTTAAATTTCATTTATCAAGTATTTATAGATTCAAAAAATAACGTTTGGTTCGCAACAGATGGTAATGGTATTTCTGTTTTTAATGGTATAAACTTTAAAAATTATAGTGTTAAAGAAGGCTTAACTGCTAGAACTATTTATTCTATTACCGAAGATGAATATGGTACAATATGGATAAATTCTGCTCGCGATGGAATCTTCTCATTCGATGGAAAAAAGTTTTTGAATTACAATAGAAAGCAGGGTATAAGAAATAGTGAAAATGCTAGCTTGATTTCAGATAAAAATAAAAACCTTCTTATTGTTAGTGCAAATAGTATCGATTTCTTAAATGTTCATACTAAACAGATTCTATACCATGATGAAGAATTAGGCTTAAAAGATTTAGATCCAGGATTGAATGCTAGTTACAGAGATAATTATGGAAACATTTGGATTGGTACTTCTAAAGGAATAATAAAATATTATTCGCATTTAAATTCAATGTGGAGCGGACCTAATACGATATTGAAAAATGTAAGTGTATTCTATGAGTCTACTTCAGATTCATTGCCTAAGAGGTTTAAATACAACGAAAATTACTTAACCTTTGATTATATAGGATTGTGGTATCACAAATCCTCGGAAGTTAAATATAAAGTTCAACTAGAAGGTTATGATATTAAATGGTATGAAACCAAAGATAATACTGTTACCTACTCTAAACTACAGCCAGGTACTTATACATTTAAGGTGATGAGCTCTGCTTCAAACGATTTTAGCAATGCTAAAGTTGTTAGTTATTCATTTGTTATTACACCTCCGTATTTTCAACGATTTTGGTTTATAAGTTTAGTATCGATCATCATTTTAATGTTGTTCTACGCTTTCATGAAATGGAGGGAAAACAGATTGAAAGTTATTCAACGCTATGAAAATGATAGAATTTCATTTCAATTAGATACACTGAGGAATCAAATTAATCCACATTTCTTATTTAACAGTTTCAATACTCTGGCAGGAATAATCGAAACAGATCAGGACAAAGCAGTACTATTCGTCGAAAAATTATCAGATTTCTATAGGGAGTTGCTTTTTTATAGAGAAAAGAAATTAATTAGTTTGGAAGAAGAACTTAAGATACTTAAAAATTATATCTTTTTAATTGAACAACGCTTTTCAAATAAAATTATAATAAACATAAATGTTGAAGAAGATTCGTTAAACAAAATGATTGCTCCTTTAAGTTTGCAGATGCTTATGGAGAATGCAATTAAGCATAATACGATTTCAAGAGAAAATCCATTGACTGTTTCTTTATATATTGCAAATGGATATTTGGTTGTTGAGAATCTTATTCAAAAGAAGAATGAAGAGGTTATTTCGATGGGTATAGGATTGCAAAATATTAAGAGTAGATATCAGCTATTATCTACACAAGAAGTTGTAGTAGAATCGGATAATAAAATATTCAAAGTAAAAATTCCTTTAATAGATTAATATGAACATAGTAATAATTGAAGATGAAGTTATAGCAGCAGAGCGACTGTTTTCAGCTATTAAGAAAATTGAATCGAATGTTAAGCTTTTGGCACAGCCTGATAGTGTAAAATCGAGTATTGATTTTTTTCAATCGAATACAGAGAAAATAGATTTGATGTTTTTGGATATTCAGTTGTCTGATGGTTTAAGTTTTGATATTTTTCAAAAAGTAAATATCAATTGCCCAATAATTTTTACTACAGCATACGACCAATACGCTATAAAGGCTTTTAAATTAACAAGTATAGATTACTTGCTGAAACCAATTAAAAAAGAAGAACTCTCTGATGCTATTAATAAGTTTAAATTACATTACGATAATTCTATAAATATAAATACGAGGGTTTCTCAAGTTCAAGAAATTATTTCAAAATCACTCCAGAAAAGAATTGTAGTAAAATATGGGCACACTATTAAAGCAATTGAAATTTCGGATGCTGCTTATTTCTATACACGTCAGAAAGTAACTTTCATGACATTAAAAAACAAGGAAGAGTTACCAATCGACGAAAATTTAGATGAATTAGAGAAAATCCTCGACCCTAAAGAGTTTTTTAGGATAAATAGGCAGTGTATCATATGCTTCGACGCCATAGAGAATATGTATACCTATACGAAATCGAGGGTAAAGTTGGTACTTAAGCCAGCTATTGATGAAGAGATTATTGTAAGCACTGATCGTTCGTCTGAATTTAAAGTGTGGCTTTTGGGAAAATCTTAATTATTCCTAGCTCAGGCTGTGATTATACCTATTCGGCGAATTGTAATTGTAAATGAAATACGAAATATTCATTTTAGATTAAACAAAACTGAATATTATGAAATTACAGATGAGAAAAATGCCCGTGTTAATACTGATTGTAGCTATCACAGCTTTACAATCTTGTTCACATGAGATTGTTGCGCCTCTTCAAACTAATTTTATAGATACTACCACAAATGGTGGAGGAAACAATGGTGGTGGTGGGGGTACTGTGAACAACAACCCATGCGATCCAAACAAAGTTTACTTTGTAAATGATGTGTTGCCTATTCTATTGTCAAGTTGTGCTTACACAGGTTGTCACGATGCTACGACAGCAAAAGAAGGAGTGATTTTAGATAATTATGCAAATGTAATGCGTACTGGAGAAGTAATAGCTGGTAATGCATGGAGTTCCGAGCTTTACGAAGCGATTACGGAAACTGATCCAGAGGATATTATGCCACCTGCACCAAAACCACATTTACTTCCTGAACAAATTACTTTAATTGCGAAATGGATAAATGATGGTGCATTGAATAATGAATGCAACGACACGAATTCTTGTGATACATTAAATGTAAAATACACTACTCATATAGAACCAATTGTAAATACATTTTGTAAAGGTTGCCACTCTGGCACTACTCCATCGGGAGGAATTCCATTAGACAACTATAATAATGTGATGATTACAGTTAACAATGGTTCATTTATAGGTTCTATCAAAAGAGAAACTGGATGGGTTGCAATGCCTAAAAACAGCGCAAAACTAACAGATTGTAATATTCGTAAAATTGAATTATGGATTAAAAATGGCGCTCTTAATAATTAAAACGACATACTATTAAGAATCGTTCGGTAACATTTTTTTGTTAATTTTGGTTCAAAAATGAGAGCTTATGAATTTTAATTATACAGTTACCGAGCGATTTTTAAAGTATGTAAAAATAGATACTCAATCAGATCCTAATTCACCGACTTGTCCTTCTACAGAAAAACAAAAAAACTTAGGTCGTTTGTTAGTAGAAGAATTATTAGCAATCGGAATTAAAGATGCTGAGATGGATGAAAATGGCTATGTATATGGCACTCTTCCATCAAATACATCTAAAAAAATTCCGGTAATTTGTTTCTGCTCTCATATGGACACTTCTCCAGATTGTACTGGGAAAGATGTTAATCCGATTATACACAAAAACTACGATGGTAAAAGTATAGTTTTACCAAATGATAATTCTCAAGTTTTAAACCCTTCAGAACATCCCGCTTTGCTAGATCAAGTAGGCAATGATATTATTACTGCAGATGGTACAACATTGCTTGGTGCAGACAATAAAGCTGGAGTTGCAGAAATCATGGATGCTGTATATCAGTTAATCAATAATCCTTCTATAAAGCATGGTGATATTAAAATTCTATTTACTCCTGATGAAGAAATTGGGAGAGGGGTAGATAAAGTGAATTTGAAAAAATTAGCAGCGGATTTTGCCTATACTATGGATGGAGAAACTCGTGGTCATATAGAAGATGAAACGTTTTCCGCTGATGCATTAACTATACATATCAATGGTGTTGCTTCACATCCTGGTTTCGCAAAAAATAAAATGGAAAATGCTATAAAAATTGCATCAGATATTATTGCAGCATTACCAAAAGATAAAATGTCGCCCGAAACTACCGAAGGTCGCGAAGGATTTGTACACCCAGTAGCAATTTCGGGTGGAATGGAGTCTGCAACAATACAATTTATTATTCGTGATTTTGAAACTGCTAAACTGAAAGATCATGAAGCATTTGTTGAAGATATTGCCAAAAAAGTTCTGAATAATTATAAAGGATCTTCGTATTCTATAGAGGTTCACAATCAATATAGAAATATGAAAGAGGTTTTACTACAAAATCCTCAATTAGTACAATTCGCAGAAGAAGCTATACGCAGAGCAGGAATGAATCCTGTTAGTGGTGGTATTCGCGGAGGTACAGATGGTTCTAGATTATCGTTTATGGGTTTACCATGCCCGAATATTTTTGCAGGTGAACATGCTTTTCATTCTAAGCTAGAATGGGTGTCTGTACAAGATATGCAACTAGCTGTCGACACAATTATTCACTTGGTACAAATCTGGGAGGAGAAAAGTTAATTTAGACAATTAGCCAATTATTTACCAAATACCAATTACCA
>CAZYBY010000216.1:0-7839 GCA_964645385.1 uncultured Sphingobacterium sp. | reverse complement strand
AAGGTCCACAGTCTAAATCTTGAAATACTAAATCCCCTTCTTTAAGCTTTGGTAATTTCTGTTGAGCAATACTTTCTGTAAAAAATACACTGAAAATGATAAGTAAATAGATGTAACGCATACGCAAATGTGCCTATTTATTAGCATAAAAGCAATGTTTCTAAAAAATTAGGTCAGTTTATTAAATATTTTTAGACTTGTCTAAAAATTTATATTTTTGATAGATGAAAAACACCTTACTTATTCTCTTATTAATACACAGTATCTCAGTTTTCGCCCAAAAAGATTCACTTAGGAAAAATAATATTTCAGAGGTAGTCATTTCTGGGAAGATGAAAGAGATGTATAAAAACGATTCTCCGATTCCGATTGAAAATTATCAAGCTTTATACTTCAAGAAGTCAGCCGTTAGTAATTTATTAGATGCTACTCAACAGATAACAGGACTACGCCCACAATTAAATTGCTCAGTATGTAATACTGGAGATATACATATGAATGGAATGGAAGGTGCTTACACATCTATACTTATTGATGGTATGCCCATTGTTAGTAGTCTTTCAAGTATATATGGTTTAAGTGGAATTCCTTTAAGTATGGTGGAAAGAATTGAAGTGATAAAAGGGCCGGCAGCAGCACAATTTGGTTCAGAGGCAATGGCTGGTATCATCAATATTATAACTAAAAATCCTGAAAAATTAGATTTAATAAATATAGAGCTGAATAGTAGCAATATCGGGGAAATCAATACAGACGCTATGTTCAGCTGGTTGAAAAAGAAATCATGGTCGGCATTTAGCAGTGTAAATCTTTTTCATTATCAGAATAAATTAGACGTAAATGAAGATCATTTTACCGACATCGCTTTACAAAAAAGAATATCGGTATTCACTAAAATAAGAGGAGGTAGGGCAGGGTATCCATTTCAAGTTGGATTAAGATTATTTAATGAAAACCGTTGGGGTGGCGAAATGAATTTTGAGAATAAATTTAAAGGAGGAGATTCTGTATATGGTGAATTAATTAATACAAAGCGAGTAGAGTTTATTCAATCGTGGACAATACCTTTGAAATTTAAACCAGAGTTTCAGAATTCTTATGTATATCATCAACAAGAATCATATTATGGTAAACTGAAATTTGATGCGTATCAGCATACACTATTTTCACAATTAATGATCAAAAACGTAAAACCAAAACATGAATTTATTATAGGATTGTCGAATAGAATTCAGCATTATAACGATAATACAGTAACTACACCAAAGCCGAATCTAGACCTGCTCCCAGGGATGTTTATTCAACAAGAAAACAATTGGAATGGTAAATGGAATTCATTGTTTGCATTTAGGGCCGATTACCATCAGAAACATGGTGTTATTTTATCTCCACGTTTATCAATAAAATATAAATCATCAGAAGTTATACAGTACAGATTAGGAGTAGGGAGGGGATTTAGAGTTGTAAATGTATTTACAGAAGATCATGCTGCTTTAACAGGTGATCGTAAAATCAACATTCTGGAAACGCTAAATCCAGAAACTTCCATCAATACATTTTTTGCGGTGGATCATTTTTCCTTATTAGAAAGAGCAACATTAAAAACAGAAATGCATTTTTTCTACACTCATTTTTTTAATAGAATACAAGCAAACTATGCCATTAATCCGAATGAAATAGTTTATCAAAACCTTAATGGATACAGCGTTAGTAGAGGTGTTAATTTGAAAATGGATTTACAAACGGAACGAAATTGGAATGCACAATTAGGTTTAACATTATTAGATGCATTTGAGTTAAATGAAGATAGTGTTGTTCAGAAAAGTCCAATTATGTTTAGCTCATTATTAAACATTAATTTTAATTTCAGTTATACCTTTTCAAAATTAAAATCGAAGATAGATTATCAAGTATTTGCTTATAGTCCGATGCGTTTACCTGTATTACCGAATGATTATAGGCCAGAATATTCAGATTGGTATGCTATTCATCAAGTTCAGTATACATATGAGCCTACACAACAATGGGAGTTCTATATTTCTCTGAAAAATATATTTAATTTTTTACCAAAGGATCCTATCATGCGAGCATTTGATCCATTTGATAAAAAAGTTAATATTGATAATCCGAATGCTTATACGTTCGACACTACGTATGGATATGCACCGATGCAAGGAAGAAGAATGTTAGTTGGCTTGAGATATAAAATTGTTCATAACCATAGGGTGAACAAAGTTTAATGGGTAAACACCACCGTTGATATATTTCACGAATGAATAAGGAGCATCTTCTAATTTAGGATTAGATTCATCAGTATTTACATATTGAACAACTAATGATAAAGGGTTTTTCATTACATGAACTTGTAAGAATCCATTATTACTTCCCCAACGAGCATTGTTAACAGAACCTGCATTTACCATTAATGGTCCTGAATTTTCTAATCCTTGAGGTACTCTGCGTTCGAAGAAATGAGTAGTTCCAGATAATAATAAATCGCATTTGTTATTTACAATCTGTTGTTGAACTGGATTTAAGTAATCAATCCAAGAACCATACATAGAATGTGCGCTTACGATGATAATGTCGTTATCGCCTTTATGAATTCTATTTAAAGTATTAATTAAAAATTGTTTTGAACTTTCAGGGAAAGCTATTTTAGCATCTGCAGGATTATCTGGGAAGTGTAAAACAATGTAGTGAACAAGCACTCCATTAACTGGAATCTGAGCATAATACTCAGCACCGTTTTTGTTCATTTGAACATTCTCGCGGTTTTGAAAACCTAAAACATTTAATAATTTTCCTCCTGCACCCCAATCAGCTTGACCGTTTCCAAAATAATCATTCTCTGCATCTGCAATTGTAGGGTAGAAATTGTTTTTCCACCATGAATTGCGAATTAGAAAAGTTAAGAAATCATTGTTTTCATTTTTTCTTAAATGATCACCAACTCCTAAAACAAAAGCGTCGTTACCTTGTGCAACCCATTTGTTCATTCTAGCCATTTCAATGTTGTCGATTGGACTAGAACCATGGTTATCTGAAATAATAGAGAATGAAAAAGATTCAGCATTCTTCAAATCATCGTAGCTTTCGATATTTTGAAATCCTTGTTGAACTTTAACTGAATTGGAAGGTTTGAAAGCAAACATACCAAGTGCTGAAGTAGCGATTAAAATTGATATGTAATTTAAAGCTTTCACGGTATTGATTTTGGCTATATTTACGAGCCTCCGTGAAATTGGTTACATAGATTAGTAATATAAATGTAAAACTACTTAAGTAAGTAATACTCGTTTTCATCATACCCGAGTATGATTGTTTCGTTTGCTTCGAGTATAGGACGTTTTATGACGCTGGTATTTGCAATCATTACTGGAATTGCGGTTGAAATTTTTTCTAAATTATTTTTATCCTCATCAGATAATTTACGGTATGTCGGTCCTTTTTTATTAATAAGCTTCTCAAGTGGGAATTTTTTTGCCCATTCTTTGATCTTCGAAGCCTCTATCCCAAGCTTTTTATAATCATGAAATTCATAGGTAATACCTTGGGAATCTAAATTATTTAATGCCTTCTTTACTGTATCGCAGTTCTTAATGCCGTAAATTTTCATGATAAATAGGTTAATAGGTTAATGGGTTAATAAGTTAATATTTTAAAATACTAAAGTAGTTATTAGATAATACAAATTGTTAGTTGGCCTAAAATTTTAGACGTACATCAAAGTATCCTCTATTGATACCTTAGTATGGAGTATACATTAACTAGTTGGGCCACCGCTTTTTCCCTTCACATCGTCATTACTGATGCCTCGTTGATTCTTTTTAACACCTCCATCGAGCTTGCCGAAGCGGTATGATATGTTAATACCATATGACCTATAGAAGTTCTGGTAGTTACTTGTTTGTATAAATTGAGGAGAACTGAAATTCTGCTCCCAATCTCTGTACTTCTTCCATGGGTTTGTTAAATTGGCATTAATTGTAAGTTTCTTATCAAAGAAATCTTTAGAAATACTGAACGATGTGTAGATATAATTATTCGATTGTCCTTGTAATTGTATCCAAGGGCTAGAATATCCTGCATTTAAACGAAAGCGATAATCTTTAGGTAGCGTATAGCTTGCAAAGGCATAAGCATTTCCTTGCACACCACTGTTCTTATATAATTGAGCATTCAGAGTACCCTCAATCCAAATGTAAGATATCATTGCATTTAGATTAACATTTAATTTCTTTGTGATCGGATAACTGATATTTGCATTAAATCCTACTCGTTTATCTTTACCAATGTTTTCATATGTATCTCTACTAATGGTATCTGCATCTAACCTCGTAACGTTTTGAATGGTATTATTCGCAAACGAATAGTTTGCTCCAACATTTATAGAACCTTTTTTAAATGTGCTAAATCCTAATTCAAAATTATTTGTAAGTACAGCATTCAAATTCGGGTTACCATAACTAATAAACCTTGGATTACTTTGGTTTACAAATGGGTTAAGTTCCCAAATACTTGGTCGTTCTATACGTTGCGTATATCCTAAATTCAAACTATTCATGTTTTTGAATTTACGTTGAATAGAAACTGAAGGAATGATGTTAATGTAATCTTGTTTTACTGTTGTGGCAGTAGTTTTGAAATCAGCATCTACATTGGTTTTTTCTAAACGTGCACCAATTCGTACTCCCCAATTTTCAAACTTAATGTTATACGAATTATAGATACTCATTACATTTTGCTGATAATTGAAATTATTACTTCTGCTCGAATCGTATACAAATACATTAGTATTTGGGTCGAAATTATGTTGAGTATAATCGCTATAATTATTTCTAGTGATGATTTTAAATCCTCCTTCTATATCTACTTTTTTCACAGGATGTACATAATCAACTTGATAGGTTTGTTCTTTTGTACCAGAAGAATTCTTTTGTTCGTACGGATTAAATGTATAATTGAAATTATCTCTTGAAGCTACTTTATTTTCGTTCGAATTAGAACTAGGAGAATATTTATATGAAAGCGTTAAAAGCTGATCTTTATTCTTCTTAAATCCATGTTGAAAATTTAGTCCTATATCTGTACCATTCCAGTCGTTTTTGCCTTCATTCGTTAAAATATAATATTGATCTAAAGAACCTGAAGCATTATATAGCGAACTATATTGAGAACTATTTTGATTTCCGAAACCCGGATTTGTACCTATAGTTGCTGTTAATAAATTTAAAGTATCGAATTCGTAACTCATTTCAGATTCTAAATATTGCCAAGCCCAAAGGTTTTTACTACTTCCGTTTTGAATCAATTTTGTTTCTTGTAGAACGCCTATTCTGGAAGAATTAAACCCTGTAGAAGGAATATCTTGATATCCAAATCCATAGTAAGAACTCAACGCGAATTTGTTTTTCTTTAAAGTTAAAGATGCATTCATGCCTGGCCCCCATGGGAAATTATAACGAGTACCAATAGTACCATTATATCCAGATTCTAGTTTCTGTGTTGTAATAATATTGATGATACCGGCTAGTCCTTCAGCATCATATTTTGCAGGGGGATTCGTAATTACTTCAATTTTTACAATACTACTTGCAGGCATTGCTTTAAAAACATCTTTCGGACTACGAGCTACTAATGAAGAAGCACGCCCATTAATTAATACTTTGAAGTTCCCACTTCCTTTTACTTGAATATTATCGTCGGCATCTACACTTATTAATGGAACCTTACGAAGCATATCTAATGCATTTTGAAACTTACTTTCAGGATCCGATTGTACATCATACGAAATACGGTCAACCTCTTGCTTTACCAATGGTTTGTCGGTTGTTACTTGAACTTCTTGAAGAATTTTGTCTTGCGAAGAAAGGAAAATATTGCCAAGAGAATAAGTAGCGTTATCATTTGTAATTTCTATTTCTTTGCTGAATTTTTTATATCCAACATTTAGCACTGAAATGTTGTGTTTGCCATATGGTAATTTTTCTATGACGAAAGAACCATCCTCTTTACTCAATGCAGATCGCATTTGAGTGTTGTTTTCGAGTTTTATAGTAATTGTTGCAAATGCAATTTTCTGATTACTCAACGAATCTATAATTGTTCCTCTTACAGTACCTTTTAAATCAGGCAGTTGAGCATAAGCATTTGCAAGTACAAATAGAGAAAGTAGGAGCGTTCCGATTTTTTTCATGATAAATTTTAAATGCGTAAACAATGATAGATAAAAACTTAATACGGAATTGTAACTAACGTGGGACTAACAGAAATGTTGCAAAGTTCCGAAGTTCCGAATGGGAGGATATGAGTCTAAGCCCCTCAACTACGCTACGCTTCGTTCGGGGACCGGTAAGCACATCAACATTATTTGTATATTTGACTATACGATAATATAAGATGTCAATCATTCGACTAGGTATAGCAGAATTTTTAGAATTAGCGAAGCACAACCCTGTGTTTGATGTACGTAGTCCTTCGGAATATGCTCATGCTCATATACCTGGAGCTTATTCATTGCCAATATTTACAGATGAGCAACGTGTGGAAATAGGTACTATGTACAAACAAGAAAGCACAAGTAAAGCGATAAAAATTGGATTAGGGCATTTTGGTCCGAAACTGAATGATTACATCAGTAATGTTGAAAAAATAGTAAGTGTTACAAGTTCTAAAAAAGTTTTAGTGCATTGCTGGAGAGGTGGTATGAGAAGTGGTGCAATGGCATGGTTATTAGATTTCTTCGGCTTCGAAGTTTTACTTTTAGATGGTGGTTATAAAGCCTATCGAAATTATGTTCTTCAACAATTTACTTTACCCTTGGAATTTCAACGTTTAGGTGGACCAACAGGTAGCGGTAAAACAGAGATTTTATTAGAGCTAAAAAATAAAGGTTTAGCAGTTATAGATTTGGAAGGATTGGCATCTCACAAAGGTTCTAGTTTCGGTGCACTTGGTATGGATGAGCAACCTAGTCAGGAGCAATTTGAAAATAATTTACACGCCGAACTATCTAAATATTTCAGTGTAAATGATAAAAATGAATTACTTCAAGAACGAAAAATTTGGGTGGAGAATGAGAGTCAACGTATTGGCTTAGTTAATATTCCTAAAGCTTTATATCAGAATTTAGAAAAATCTACATTAATCAATATCGACATTCCTTTTGAAGAACGACTTGCATTTATAACACAATATTATGGAAAATTTTCTCAAGATAAACTTATAGCAGGAGTTGTTCGTATTCAAAAGAAACTAGGAGGATTAGAAACTAAAAACGCAATCAACTTTTTATTAGAAAATAATATTGAAGATAGTTTCAAAATTTTATTGAACTATTACGATCGCCAATATTTATTAGCATCTAATAGAACAGAGAAATCAACTCAAACTATTTCTCTTGATAAAATTAATGCTCAACAAAACGCAGAAATACTATTGAAATCTATATAGATGGAAGAACAAATTAGATTAACTCAATTTGCAAAAAGTGCAGGATGTGGTTGTAAAATTGCACCGGCAGTTTTGGAAGAAATACTTAATAAAAACAGGACGATTCAAAGTTCATCAATTCTTGTAGGTAATAATACCAACGATGATGCTGCAGTTTACGATTTGAAAAACGGTTCAGCTTTATTAGTAACCGCAGATTTTTTTATGCCAATTGTCGACGATGCCTATACGTTCGGGCAAGTAGCTGCCGCAAATTCTATCAGCGATATATATGCCATGGGAGGGAAGCCTATTACAGCGATAGCATTGTTAGGATGGCCTATAGATAAGCTTCCTGCTAGCTTAGCTGCGGAAGTAATGGCGGGTGCTAAGAAAGTTTGCGAA
>CAZYBY010000215.1:0-5001 GCA_964645385.1 uncultured Sphingobacterium sp. | reverse complement strand
CTCGATCTGATACATTGTCTATATCAATTTGAATTTTTGCATAATTCTCGTACTGATATGAAGGTATATTTTGCTTATTGTATTTCTCTCTGTTTTTCTGAGCATCGCGAATGATTTGAATTGCTGGATTTACACCTGCTTTTACTACAACCTCTTTTAATCCGAAGGAATTAGATTGCATTTGAAAATTGACAACTTGTGCTTGTGCATACTTTAGCTTTTTCACTTTAGGTTTATAGCCTAAATAATCAACACGAATAGAATCTACTCTTTGAGAAGTTTTAATATTGAAGTACCCATCAAAATCGGTACTAGTTCCTGTAGTAATTCCAACAAATTTTACGTTCGCAAATGGAATTGCTTCGTTCGTAGCTTGGTCAGTAACTCTACCCCTAACAATAGTTTCTTGAGCTATTGCTAGAGAATATGAAAAAACAATTAAGAGAAATAAGAAGCAAATTCTTTTAAACATAATACTATCTACGCAAAACCATCTTAAAATGTTTTATACCTGCTTCTTCAAACATCGGTCCTGTTTCTGTAAAACCGTATTTTGAATATAGTCCCATTGCTGTTAATTGTGCGTGTAAGTATAAATAATGATGTTCTGATGGTATATCAGCAATAACAGCTTGAAGTAAAGCCGACCCTACTCCGCTTGATCTAAATTTTTCTAAAACTGCGAATCGTTCTAACTTGACACCGTTTTCAGTTTTTCTCCATCTAGCGGTTCCTGCATACTCCTCGCCAACTTTAGCAATAAAGTGCGTAGAAATATCTTCAAATTCATATTCTTCTCGCTCGTCAACCTTTTGTTCTACTACAAAAACTTGCTTACGAATATTAAATGCTTCATTTAATATAGAATTATCTGTAATTTTCTCAACAATAATACTCATGAATAAGGGTTAACTAATTTTAAACTGTCAAAAGAATTAATAAAAATATGCTTTTGTTTCCAAAAACAACGTTGTCATGAAAAAATTACCCGTTTTAATCTTTTTACTTTTAAGTTTCAGCTTAAATTCTTTCTCACAAAAGAAATCTTATACCATCAGTGGTTTTATACGCGAAAAAGGAAGTAAGGAGAACTTGATCAATACTACTGTTGTGATTCTCAACAACAATCAGGCTACCATGACTAACAATTATGGGTATTATACTATTAGTACAAACTTAGATAGTGTTAATTTACTGATTAGCATGGTTGGCTATCAGAAGCAACTATTTAAACTAAAATTAAAAGGCAATTTAGATTTAGATGTCGACTTAGAGTCTAACAACAACATCAAAGAAGTGCTTGTAACTGATAAAAGAGAAGATAGAATTTCGAACCAACAACAGATGAGTGTGATGAGCATTCCTGTAGAGCAAATACAAGAGATTCCAGCTTTATTCGGAGAAAAAGATGTACTAAAAGTACTGCAACTATTACCAGGTGTACAAAAAGGTTCCGAAGGCAATTCTGGGTTATATGTTAGAGGAGGTGGCCCAGACCAGAATCTAATAATTCTCGACGATGCTCCTGTTTATAATGCTTTCCATTTGTTCGGATTTTTCTCGTTGTTTAATGGTGAAGCCCTTAAAAGTGTTGAATTAACGAAAGGTGGTTTCCCTGCTCGTTATGGAGGCCGTTTATCATCAGTATTAGATATGAATATGAAAGATGGTAATAAAGAAGAAATGAAGGGATCAGTTGGTATCGGATTAATTTCATCAAGATTTACCCTAGAAGGGCCTATCAAAAAAAATAAATCGTCTTTTCTAGTTTCTGCCAGAAGAACCTATATCGATGCATTAATTTATCCTTTTTTACCAGACGATGAAAAAGCTGGATATTATTTCTACGATTTAAATGCTAAAGTGAATTACGAAATAGATAGAAAAAACAAAATATATGTAAGCGGATATTTTGGTAGAGATAAAGTATATGCTAGAAGTGATGTTTCAGGTGCATCCATTTCGAAATTCGGCTTATACTGGGGTAATGGAACAGGTACAGTTCGTTGGAATCATGTTTATAATAATAATCTATTTTCAAACACTTCATTAATTTATAGTCAGTATCGTTTCAACACCTCTGTTGAAGAAAAATACAATGGTGATGAGTTTTTAATTCGATTATATTCAGGTATTCGTGATATTAGTTTGAAACATGATTTTGATTATGCATTAAACGATAAACATCTATTAAAAGCTGGGGTTTTCATACAACAGCATTTATTTACTCCTAGTGCATCGACGATTAAAAACTCTCAATTTACAGAAGGTAATGAAGATATTCGTAATGATATTAATGGCTTAGAATCTGCAATTTATTTTGAGGACCGAGCTCAATTTGGTGCGAGAATTAAAACCAATTCTGGTTTAAGAATTTCAAATTTTTATGTTGATAAAAAAAGCTATTCTGCGATTGAACCTCGCTTTGGAATTAGCTATCAAATTAAAGAAGATTTATCATTGAAGTCGTCTTATGCATATATGCAACAATACATACATTTATTAACCGGTACCGGTGTAGGTTTACCTACAGATTTATGGGTTCCAGCAACAAATAAAATTCCACCACAAAATTCTCAGCAGGTAGCACTAGGGCTAGCTAAAGATTTTGTGCCTAAGGGTTATAACCTAAGCATTGAAGGTTATTATAAGAAAATGAATAATGTAATTGCATACAAAGAAGGTGCGAGTTTTCTGGCAATTGATGGAGTAACAACTGATGAAAAAATATCTTGGGAAGATAATATTACAACCGGTCAAGCTTGGAGTTATGGAGCTGAATTATTGGTAAAGAAAACAGAAGGAAAATTCACTGGATGGGTTGGATATACACTATCCTGGACACAATTGCAATTTGATGAATTAAATTTTGGTAAAAAGTTCTATGCTCGTTACGATAGAAGAAATGATGTATCTGTAGTTGGAATTTACAAACCTCGAGAAGATTTAACTTTTTCTTGTACTTGGGTTTATGGAACAGGAAATGCAATTACATTACCTAGAGCTGAATATATAGTACAAACTCATTCCCCGGGTGGCTCTGGAAATAATTATACCATCTATGTAAATGATTATGATGGTAAAAATAATTTCAGAATGGAGGCTTACCATCGATTAGATTTAAGTATGCAATTTCATTCCATTTTGAAGCGATCGGAAAGAATTTTCGAGCTTTCTGTTTACAATGTATACAATAGAAAGAATCCATATTTCTACTATGTAGGAACAAATGAAATAACCAATAATAGAGTATTAAAGCGAGTTTCTTTATTCCCTATTATGCCTTCAATTAGTTGGACTTATAAATTTTAATCGAAATGAAAAAGCAAATCAAATATATCTTTATTTTATTGGGAATTACAGCACAAATGTCGTGTGAAACAGATGCAAATATTCCAATCCCTAAGCAAGAGCCGAAGTATGTGTTAACAGCATTTATCAACCCTGCAAGCGATTCTCAAATGTTTACACTTACGATGAGTGATCCAATATTTGACGGAAGTAATATCGACCCTAATAGTTATTTAGACGATGCTGAAGTAAAAATTTCTGATGGTAATAATACGGTTACTCTTGATTATAATAACAGCTTTAATTCATATATGTTATTAAACTCATCAATGAATCTTGATTATAACTCAAACTATTCTGTTAGCATAAGTAGAAATGGTAAAAATTTAGAAACAGATTTTAAAACCATAGGCTCTGCGCCAATAGTAATAAATGAAATAAAAATTGATAGTATAACTAAAAGTGATGAGTTTGGTTTTTTAACTAAAACTTATTTCGCGAATGTAAAATGGCAAGATCCAGCTTCTGAAAATAATTATTATTGTTTAGAGTTATTTGGGATAATTACCGACTTTAATGGTAGAACCATTAGGGTTCCTTTATCAGACTATTATGGAAATGTTTATATTTCTGATGAAGGTAAAAATGGAACTGAAATGACAAGAACCTTGGAAGCATACACAGGCTTTTTCGGAGAGTTTGGTCAACAATACAAAGGGTTTGATGTGGTAATCTCTAAAACAGACGAGCATTATTATCGATATTTCAAAAGTTTGCAAAACTATGTTGGCGACGATCCATTTTCCGAACCGAGTTTGGTATATACAAATATAAATTCGGGATTAGGCGTAATTGGCAATTATATCCCCTATTCAATTCGTAAAGAATTATAGGCATATTATAGTGATTTATAGGCAAATGAAGCAAATTTGCCTATTTTACTATTTCAAATCAGTGCTTTTTTCAGTACTATTGCAGAACGAAAAAATAATTTAAGATATGACTATTGATAAAATCACCGAATTATTGGGCGCAGATGCTCAAACCTTATTAAATCATACTTCAAAGACAGTAAGCAAAGACATTATACATTTACCAGGAGCAGATTTTATCGATCGTTCATTTATTGGTAGCAATAGAAACCCACAAGTACTTAGAAGTTTAGCTTCAATGTACGACCATGGCCGTTTAGGTGGCACTGGTTATTTATCAATTTTACCAGTTGACCAAGGTATTGAGCATACAGCAGGAGCTTCATTCTCACCTAATCCAATTTACTTTGATCCAGCAAAAATTGTTGAATTAGCTATTGAAGGTGGATGTAACGCAGTAGCATCAACATTTGGTGTTTTGGCTAGTGTTTCTAGAAAATATGCTCATAAAATTCCTTTCATGGTGAAATTAAATCACAATGAATTAATGACATACCCAAATAAATATGATCAAATTATGTTTGGGTCTGTAGAAGATGCTTGGAATTTAGGAGCATGTGCAGTTGGAGCTACTATTTATTTCGGATCAGAAAATTCTAACAGACAAATTATAGAAGTAGCACAAGCTTTTGAAAGAGCTCATGAATTGGGTATGGCAACTGTATTATGGTGCTATACACGTAATGATGCTTTCAAAAAAGATGGTGTTGATTACCACGTAGCTGCCGATTTAACTTCACAAGCAAATCATTTAGGAGTTACTATTCAAGCTGATATC
>CAZYBY010000214.1:0-3367 GCA_964645385.1 uncultured Sphingobacterium sp. | reverse complement strand
TTTACATCTGCGTTTGGATATCGGATTATTCAGAAAACAGGTAACAAGAAAATTGTACTGGGTAGAGATGCCCGCATTTCTGGTGAAATGGTTAAAAACTTAGTTGTGGGTACTCTACAAGGACTAGGAATTGATGTTATTGATTTAGGATTAGCTACTACACCAACAGTTGAAATGGCTGTTCCAATGGAAAATGCTGGTGGAGGTATCATTTTAACTGCAAGTCATAACCCAAAACAATGGAACGCACTTAAACTTTTAAACCACAAAGGTGAGTTCATCTCAGATAATGATGGTAAAGAAGTTTTGGCATTAGCAGATACTAACGTAGTAGTTTACGCTGAGGTTGATCATATCGGTTCATATATTCAGGATCACAGTTATTTAAATAAACATATCGATAAAATTTTAGCACTTCCATGGGTCAATGTAGATGCAATTAAAGAAAGAAAATTCAAGGTTGTAATAGATTGTGTAAATTCAGTTGGAGGTGTTGCCTTACCGCCTTTGTTAAAAGCATTAGGGGTAGATGTAGTTTACGAGTTATACTGCCACCCAGATGGTAAGTTCCCACATAATCCAGAGCCACTTCCAGAAAACTTAACAGCTTTATCTAATGAGGTAATTTCTAGAAATGCGGATCTAGGTATCGCTGTAGATCCGGATGTAGATAGACTTTGCTTTGTATCAGAAAACGGAGATATGTTTGGAGAAGAATATACCTTAGTAGCAATAGCAGATTTCTTACTTCAAAATACAACAGAATCATTTCTTAAAGAAAAAGGTTATGAATTAAATACTGTTTCTAATTATCTTCTACACGAGCATTAAGAGATGTAACTGAACGTGTTAATGGTAAATATAATGCAGCAGCCGTAGGAGAGGTGAATGTAGTGAACACGATGAAATCTACTAAAGCTTTAATTGGTGGTGAAGGAAATGGTGGAGTTATTTTACCTGAATTACATTATGGAAGAGATGCTTTAGTTGGTATTGCTTTATTCTTAACACATTTAGCTAATCAGAAAAAATCGTGCTCAGCTTTAAGAGCATCATATCCTAATTATTTTATCTCAAAAAATAAAATTTCATTAACACCAGATTTAGATATTGATGCGTTGTTAAAACAAGTAGAGTTGAAATATAAAGATCAGCCCATTAATACCATAGATGGTTTAAAAATCGAATTCGAAAATGAATGGGTACATTTACGCAAATCAAATACAGAACCTATCATACGTATTTATTCTGAAAGCCAAACCGAAACTACTGCCAATGGTTTGGCCAATAAAATAATGAATGACATACGTGATATAATGAACAGTTAATTATGAGCAATAGAATTTATTTAGATAATGCTGCTACTACAGCAATCGACAAAGAAGTATTAGAAGTAATGAAAAATGCAATGGAATTCCAATACGGAAATCCATCATCAATTCATGCACATGGTAGGGAAGTTAGAACGATTATTGAAAATGCTCGTAAAACTGTCGCAAAACTTTTAAATACTAGTCCAGCTGAAATTTTCTTCACATCAGGAGGTACTGAGGCTGATAATATGGCTATAAATTGTGCGATAAATGATTATGGTATTAAACACGCAATTACTAGCAAAATTGAGCATCACGCTGTTCTTCATACCCTAGAAGTATTAGAGAAAAAAGGACTAATCAAATTAAGTTATGTTAATCTCGACGCTAAAGGGCATGTTGATGTAGCTCATTTAGAAGAATTATTAAGTTCAAATGAACGTACGTTTGTTTCCTTAATGCATGCAAATAATGAAATTGGAAATTTACTTGATTTAGAAAAAGTTGGTGATATATGTGAAAAGTATAATGCGATTTTTCATTGCGATACCGTACAAACAATGGGGCATTATCGACATGATTTATCTAAATTAAAAGTTCACTTTATTACATGTGCAGCGCATAAGCTACATGGACCTAAAGGTGTTGGATTCTTATATATTAATCATAATATCAAAATTAAACCAATGATACATGGAGGTGCTCAAGAACGTAATATGCGTGGGGGTACTGAAAATGTATATGGAATTGTTGGTTTAGCTAAAGCATTAGAAATTGCTTATAATGAATTAGATGAACATCAACAATATATTCAAGGTCTAAAGTCGTATATGATCGATAGACTAAAAGATAGTATTCCTGGTATTGGATTTAATGGAGATATTGATGCTAGTAAAAGTTTATATACGGTGTTAAATGTTTCTTTCCCTGAATCTGAAATGGGAGAGATGATGCTATTCAGTTTGGATATCGCTGGTATTTCTGCTTCTGGTGGAAGCGCTTGTTCATCTGGCTCAAATGTAGGATCACATGTATTAACTGCGATAGGTTCTCCAAGTAATAGAGCAGCTGTTCGTTTTTCATTTTGCAAAACAAATACAAAAGAAGAAATTGACACGGTTGTTGAAAAGCTTAAAGAATTTGTTCCAGTAAAAGCATAGATAGCAACTTATACAATTCTATTCCAATTTACTTACTTCTCCTATGTTAAAACATTATAGAATCATATTTTATGGTATTCTATTAATTGGAATATTGGATTCATGTAATAAAGTTAAACAAACTATTACTAGTCCTCCAGCTTTATCTATTGAAGATAGTGCAATAGTAGCTAACATAGAAGCAGATTTAAACATTGGAAATATTGACTCTGGTCTCTTTAAAATAAAACAGATTTCTAATCTGGAGAATTATTCAAACCATCCTCTATTCAAACTTAAGCTCCAGGATCTAAAGGCCAGACTTTTAACTAAGAGTAAGAAATATGATCAGGCTCTCGAAATATGTGATGAAATTATAAATTTCTGTGAGAAAAATATGGAAGAACTACGTATTCCATATGTACACGCATATCTCGTAAAGGGTGATATCTATTTTGATCAAAGAAATTACCAATCCGCATATAAATATTATTTCCAAGGAAGGAATTCGTTAAATGGCTTTGAAGCAGAATGTGAATATGCACAATATGATTACAGAGTAGCAATCATCCTTTTTAAACAAAACAAATATGTTTATGCAATTGAGAATTTTAAAAAGGCATATTCTAAATACTTACAATGCAATAAATCATTCAATTTAGAATTTAGATTACAGGAAATATTAAGCAATATTGGTATTTGTTATTATAAACTTGGAAGCTATGATTCATCTTTAGTTTATTATAATAAATCTTATCAATACTTATCTGGAATTGTGCCGAAAGATAGCGTACAAGTAATGTTCATTGAAATTGCACAGGGGGTAAACAAAGGTAACTTAGGTAAGCTATATTTGAAAGAAGGCAAAATCGAAATTGCAATTTCATTATTGAAACAAAATATTAGCATCAATAC
>CAZYBY010000213.1:0-1823 GCA_964645385.1 uncultured Sphingobacterium sp. | reverse complement strand
TCTTACTATCTTGGTATTATTAGCTTAGGCAGTACCTACGGAGCTGCAGCTTCACTAGTTATTATCCTTCTCTGGGTATACTATTCTGCTATTATCTTATACTTTGGTGCAGAATTTACTCATATGTACGCTGTGCATGCTGGGAAAGGGATAAAAGAAAAATATCAACAACAATCACCTATCAATAAACATGAACAACAACACTCAACAAAAAATACTAATAATAGACGATGATGTAGATATGTGTAATCTCCTTACTCGATTTTTGCAAAAAAACGGGTATGAAACAAATTTTACTCATCGAGGAAATACTGCCATCGAGATCTTGAAAGAAAGTAAATACGATTTATGTATTTGCGATTTCAGATTGGGCGACATGGATGGTTTAGAATTAATTAAAAGCATTAAAGCTCTTCAACAAGACATTAAGCTTTTAATGATTACAGGCTATTCCGACATTAAAATTGCGGTACAAGTAATTAAAATGGGGGCATTCGATTATTTGACCAAACCCATTATTCCTGAAGAATTATTAGTAACGATTTCCAAAGCATTAGCTTCTGAAAATTCATTATCAACTAGAAATGAAGAATCTAATACTAAAACAAATTTTAGTCAGAAGAACAATACAAACTATATCGTAGGTTCTAGCAAAATATCAAAAGATCTTTATAATCAAATCGATTTAGTTGCCCCTACTCCTTATAGCATAATTATTTATGGTGAAACAGGAACAGGTAAAGAATCAGTTGCTCGAACTATTCACGAAAGAAGTAAAAGAAATAAACAACAGTTTGTAGCCTTAGATTGTGGAGCTATTCCTAAAGAATTAGCAGGATCTGAATTATTCGGACACGAGAAAGGAGCTTTTACAGGAGCTATATTTAATAAAACTGGCTTATTCGAAATAGCGAACAATGGAACTTTATTTCTAGATGAAGTAGCAAACTTACCTTATGATATTCAAACACTATTACTCAGAGTAATTCAAGAACAAACCATCAAAAAAATTGGTGGAAATGTTGAAATACCTATTGATGTAAGGATAATTGTAGCATCAAATGAAAACTTATACGAAGCTGTTAAACAAGGTAAATTTAGAGAAGACTTATACCACAGATTTAATCAATTCGGAATTAATATACCTGCCTTAAGAGAAAGAGGTAAAGATATTCAAGTATTTGCAGAATACTTTTTAAGTATAGCTAATAAAGAGCTTCAAAAAAATATTTTAGGATTCGAGGAAGATGTCATTAGAAGTTTCAATACTTATTCATGGCCAGGGAATTTAAGAGAGTTAAACAATGTGATCAAAAGAGCTTGTCTGCTTTGCGATTCTAATTACATTGAAAGCAAATGTTTACCCTTAGAAATTTCAAATAATATACAACTTGCTTTTTCGGAAGATAAGAAACCCGAGAAAAAACATAAGGAATTAAATACCAGTTTAAAAGATGCTGCTGTTAATGCCGAAATGGAAACCATTGTTAATGTATTACGACAAGTGCAATACAACAAAACGAAGGCTGCCAAACTTCTTAATATTGATAGGAAAACATTGTATAATAAAATGAAAGCATTCAATTTATTAAATAATAATACAGAAGCAGATGCAAACGAATAAGTATGGAATAAATTACATTTATTTTTTTGCTACGATTTTGTTATGTAGCATTCCCTTTTTGTTTCATCAATTAGGATTTGATTTACACTTGAACAATAAATTAGTTGATTTATCAAGTGTAAATATTATAAATGAACTTGGGCAGGAAGAAAATCTTAGTCCGCTATTAAAAGGGAAATTTATTCACACAATAATTGTG
>CAZYBY010000212.1:0-2972 GCA_964645385.1 uncultured Sphingobacterium sp. | reverse complement strand
CAGCTGCCGAAATTCGATTTAACTTATGCGCTTCCAAGAAATTAAAATAAAGCCAAATGTATGTAATAAAGATTTGAAAACTAAGTACAACTTTACAAAATTGTTACACGATATAAAAGTCATGTTTGCAAAATTACTTATCTTTGAATATGTTGAAGAAATTTACATACTTTTTAATCATTATAGGGTTTGCCTTAAGTACAAGCTTAATGGCTCAAAACACCTATGAAATTAGAATTGGAGTAAATGGACATCATTATGCTCCACGTGTAACTAACTGTTCCATAGGAGACACCATCAAATTCATATGGATGTCGGGCTCCAACCCTACACGTTCAGACGATGGTCAGTCGCTTCCAACTTTCACACTAAATAGCAATAATCCTGTAAAGAGTTTTGTGATGGGCAGTCCTGGAAGTATCCCTTTTTACAGCACAACTCATGGCGAGCAAAATGGCAACGGCATGTCAGGTGTAATCAACGTGAGTGGATTAAGTGCTTCAGTAGCTAACAAATCGCTTGTAAGTTCACTCAGTGTTTTTCCAAATCCAGCTAACGATAAAATCAATGTCAACTTCGTAGTAAAAAAAGACAATAATGTGTTGATCAGACTACTCGATGTGCTTGGCAATGACGTAGCTGTATTAGCGAGCGACAAATATGTTCCTGGTGAATACCGCCAATCTTTCGCCGTTCCAGGAAAAGTTACTAAAGGACTTTACTTTGTAAAAGTAAGTGTTGGTTCAGAAGTAGCTATCAAAAGAATCTCTATCCAATAGTTTTTTTTATCTTCGTAAAAATGCATTTTTTATGAAAATACTTGCCGTAGGTAGAAATTACTCTGAACACGCCAAAGAACTAAATAATCCAGTACCAACAGAACCTGTAGTTTTTTTAAAACCAGACACTGCTCTTCTAAGAGAAGGTAAGCCTTTCTTCCATCCAGATTTTTCTAATGATATTCATTATGAAGTTGAGCTAGTTGTTAAAATTGGTAAAGAAGGAAAGCATATTGCAGAAAAGTTTGCACTGAATTATATTGAAACTATTGGCATTGGCATCGATTTTACAGCGAGAGATCTTCAAGAAAAATGCAAACAAAAAGGCTTGCCTTGGGAAATTGCAAAAGCTTTTGACCATAGTGCACCAATAGGAACTTTTATCAACATTTCTGATTTCAAGGATTTAAAAAACATTTCTTTTTCATTGAAGAAAAATAATGAAACGGTACAAACCGGTAATAGTTCGGATATGATTTTTTCTTTCGAACAAATTATATCATATTTATCAAAAAGATTTACGCTTAAAAAAGGAGATTTAATCTTTACTGGAACTCCTGCTGGGGTTGGAAAAATTTCTATCGGAGATCATTTTCAAGCATACATCGAAAATCAATTACTGCTTAGCTTAGAAGTGAAATAAATGACTTTGAGAAAAAAAATCTACCATATATTTTCTAAAACAATTGCAACTCTTGCACTTTCAATATTAGTGCTTACCAATTTTGCTTTTAATTATTCCTATCCGAAATTAGATGATGTTGCTGATAGAGAATATCCACAAAATTTCTTCCGTTCTCCACTAGATATACCTATTCAATTAGCTGGAACATTCGGAGAAATGCGTCCAAATCATTTCCATTCTGGAATAGACATTCGTACAAATTCTCAAGAAGGCTTGCCAATTTATGCAGTTGGCGATGGATATATTTCTAGAATTCGTGTGCAAGCAAGTGGATTTGGAAATGCTTTATATATTACGCATCCAAATGGATTAGTAAGCGTATATGCACATCTTCAACGTTACAGTTCAACGTTCGCTGAAGCATTAAAAAAAATCCAAAAAGAATTACAATCATTTGAAGTAGATAGCCTTTTAGCTCCTACTGTGCTTCCTGTTACTAAAGGTCAACTTATTGCATATGGTGGAAACTCAGGTGCTTCACAAGGTCCGCATTTGCATTTCGAAATTAGAGATGCAATAACTGAAGAAACGATTAACCCTTTGTTATGTGGTTTTGATGTGCCCGATAATGTAAATCCAATTGTACAAGCAGTAACAGTTTTCCCACTAAATGAAAACAGTTCTATAAACGGACAAAAAATAAAACAACGTTTTAATGTTACAAATGCTCGTCCGAATTATACTATAAACAACGGAAACATAATTAATGCTTGGGGAACTATTGGTTTAGGAATTGAAGCAATAGATTTGCAAAGTAATTCAAGTAATCAGAATGGCGTTTACTCTATTGAACTAAAACAAAATGGTGAGCGTATTTATTTCTCGAAAGTTGAACGTTTCTATTTTAAAGATACTCGAGCTATCAATTCTCATTGTGATTATAAAGAACATAATAATACTGGACGATGGGTGCAGAAAAGTTTTGTTGATCCGGGGAACCAATTAACCATATACAAAGACTTAACCAATAGAGGAAGAATAAACTTAGAGCCGGGTGATATTTATAACATGGAATACATTGTAAAAGATGTTAAAGGAAATACTTCTACGGTAAAGTTTACAATTAATTGCGTGGAGAAAAATCCCTACAATTTTACTTTTGCTAACTACAGAAACTCAAAAGATTTTTGGCCTTGTGAAGTGGAGAATAAATTAGAAATGGGCAATTTTAAGGCTATTTTCCCAGCATATACTTTCTATGATAGTATACTTTTATCAAAATCAACTTCGGCCAGATCTGCCAGCTCATATTCATCAGCATATACCATTGGAAATAGTGATATTCCTGCGCATGGATTATTTGATGTATGGATTAAACCTGAAAGAACGCTAACACCATTTCAATTATCTAAAGCCATAGTTGTTCAATCCGGACGAGGTTCTGCAGGCGGATTTTATCAAGATGGATATGTAAAAGGAAAAGCAAAAGCGATGGGCACATTCTTTTTAAGTGCCGACTCTATCCCTCCAAGTATAAAGCCTATGAATATTTCTAATGGAAGAAATAT
>CAZYBY010000211.1:0-4891 GCA_964645385.1 uncultured Sphingobacterium sp. | reverse complement strand
TCAACATTTAAATCACCACCAGTTCCATAATAATTTTTTAACAATGGAATAACTGCTTTATACCATCTTTCTAATACACCTTTTTTACGAGGATCAGCTGGGTCGAAATTTATTCCTGATTTTGCTCCGCCAATTGCCGGACCAGAAACTGTAAATTTCACTTCCATTGTTTTTGCCAAAGATTCTACCTCACGTTTATCCAATCCTTTTCTCATACGTGTACCACCACCAGCAGCTCCACCTCTTAAAGAATTAATAACTACCCAACCTTCTGCTTCTGTTTCTGCATCTTTCCATTCAAAAACAATCTCTGGTCTTTTCTCTTCGTATTTTTTTAATAAGTCTTTCATGTGTTTTCTAAATATTTTAAACAAAAAACCCCCAGCTTTTGTGGGCTGAGGGTTATTCTATAGTATAAGAGATTAGTATGAACCTCTTTTTTCTTTAATTCTAGCTTTTTTACCTGTAAGAGCACGTAGGTAATATAATTTAGCTCTACGAACAGCTCCTCTTGAATTCACCTCTACTTTTTCGATGTTTGGTGAGTTTACAGGGAAAATACGCTCTACTCCAACTGAGTTAGAGATTTTACGTACTGTGAAAGTTTCAGTAGCACCAGCACCGTTACGTTGAATAACAACGCCTTGGTATTGCTGAATACGCTCTTTGTTACCTTCTTTAATCTTATAATGAACAGTTACCGTATCACCTGAGTTAAATGTTGGTAATTCGTTTTTGTGGTTCTGTGCGTCTACAAATTTTACTAAATCCATGATATTAAGCCTTTAAATCGATTTTTAGCCCGTAAAAATCGGATTGCAAGTATAGGGATAATTTTATCAACATAAAAATAAATTATCAAAAAAATAAAGGCAATCCGTCGGTCTTTATGTGGAAAACCCTTACAGGAGGTCTGGTCGGCGTTCTTTTGTTCTTTCAATAGCTTTCTCAAATCTCCACTTTTCTATCTCTGGTGTGTTGCCCCCAATTAAAATGTCAGGAACTTTCATTCCTCGGAAATCTGCTGGCCTAGTATAAACTGGCGGACTTAAAAGTCCGTCTTGGAAAGAATCTGATAATGCTGAGGTTTCATCTGATAAAACTCCTGGAATTAACCTTACAATACTATCTACTAACACAGCAGCAGCCAACTCACCTCCACTAAGCACATAATCTCCAATGGAAATTTCTTTTGTTACAAAATGATCTCTTATTCTTTGATCGATACCTTTATAATGACCGCACAACATTAATAAATTACCTTTTAAACTAAGCTCATTGGCCATGTTTTGTTGTAATGTTTCACCATCGGGGGTTAAAAAGATGATCTCGTCGTATTTAGTTTCTTTTTGTAAATGCTCTAAACAATTTACAAATGGCTCTATCATCATTACCATGCCAGATCCTCCGCCATATTGATAATCATCTACATTCTTGTGCTTGCCAGTTGAATATTCGCGTAAATTATGAACTCGTATTTGTACGATGTTCTTATTCTGCGCTCTTTGTAAAATAGAATGTGAAAATGGCCCCTCTAATAATCCAGGCACCACTGTTACAATGTCGATTATCATAGGACAAAGGTAGTGATTTTAAGATTCTCTATTTTATTTGTGGCATGATTAAAGTCTTTGCCCACTTTTTTGCCCTTTGTTTTTTTGCCCAGTCTGTTTCATATATTAAAGTAATCGGACTCATTACTCCAGCCGGACTCTGTTTAAGCGGACCATGATATGATTTTATACCTGGCAAATCTTTTCGCTGTTCTTCAATTCTCATTCTTAAGATAGCCATCTTTAATTCATCTTTCGTACGAATGCCTTTTATGGTAACTTCTTTTAAATTAATCTGCTTTGGAGTAAGCATCACCCTTAACACTGGTGGCATGTTTAAGTTGTTAATAATAACTTGTGTTGGATAATACCCGATTGATTGAAATGTTAAAGTATCTCCAATGGAAACATCTAACATTGCAAACCCTGTTTCATCAGCAAACATTGCATTATTTTTGTGAAGCACTTGTATAGAAACATATGGAATCGGACTTAGATTCTCAGAATGCATCACTTTGAATCTTTGCTTGGTTTGTTGAGCAAATAAAGTGCTAGAAATAATTATATTAAGTAAAATTAATTTTGTTGCTTTTTGCATAAAATTAGTTCGACAAATAAATGTCTAACAATCCTTCAGGCAAATCAACGTGAATTTTTTTAGATTTCTTATCAATTGCTGTAACAAATTGTTCATTTAAAGGAAATAATACTTCCTTATTTTGATACATCATGTTTGCAATTAATTGTGAGGGTAGTTCTTGTATAGCATTGATTACACCAAGTTCTCCAAGTTGTTCATCAATTACTGTAAAACCAATTAATGCTTTATGCGAATCTTCATTTGTGTTTTTAGGTTTATTCTTTTTGTGCACGTATGCAGCTTTACCTACTAAAGACTTCGCTTTATCGATATGATCAATATCTTCTACGTAGATGTAAACGATATTTTTATTGATCAAAAGTTTCTCAACAAAAAATGGAACCGGTTTTTGGTTAATTTCCAAAAACAACGATTCCATATTTTTATAATCTTGAGGATTTTCAACTTCTAAATAAAGTTGTAATTCTCCTTTTAAGCCTCTTGTTTTAGAGATATATCCTATAGAAAAATAATCATCATTTAACATATAGAATAATCTATAAAATTATTCAGCTGCAGTTTCTGTAGTATCTTCTGTAGAAGCTTCTGGAGCTTCAACTTCAGCAACCACTTCTTCAGCAGGAGCTTCTTCTACAACTGGAGCATTTTTAGCTGCAATTGCTTTAGCTTTTTCTTCTTTTTGCTTAGCTTCTAAAGTTAAACGTGCTTTTTTAGCATCTTCTTTAGAAGAAGAAATGTTAGATTTCTTAGCGTTTACTTTAGCTGCTTTCTCTTCTAACCAAGCTGCAAATTTTGCATCTGCTTGATCTTGAGTAATTGCACCTTTAGTAACACCAATTTGCAAATGTCTCTTGTACAAAATTCCTTTGTAAGATAAAATTGCTCTAGCAGTGTCTGTAGGTTGTGCACCATTGTGTAACCACTGAACTGCGCTGTCGGTGTTGATGTCAATTGTCGCTGGATTGGTATTAGGATTATAAGTTCCTAATTTCTCAATGAATTTACCATCCCTCGGAGCACGTGAATCCGCCACCACAATGTGATAAAAAGCTTTTGCTTTTTTACCATGTCTCTGTAATCTGATTTTTACTGGCATGTGTTTAAATTTTTAATGTTAAATCCTCATTTCTCCACAATGAGGGCTGCAAAGATGCTATTTTATTTTCATTTATACAATAAAGCCCCGAAAAATCGAGGCTATAATTGTCTTTATCTTAGTCTTTTACTCGAAAACACTGCATTTAAGCAGCTTTCTCCTTATCTTTTCATTCCCGCAAATGGGTTATTTCGCATCATTTTTAAAGGATTTCCCCCTCCATTCATCATTTTCATCATCTTTTTCATATCCTCAAATTGCTTCAATAATTTATTCACCTCCTCAATCGATCTTCCACTTCCGTTTGCAATTCTTTTCTTTCTGTTACCATTTATTAACTCCGGCTGCTCTCTTTCTGTAGGGGTCATCGATTGAATAATGGCTTCAATATGCTTAAATGCATCATCACTAATGTCAATATCCTTAACCATTTTGCCCATTCCTGGTATCATTCCCATCAAATCTTTCAAATTACCCATTTTCTTGATTTGTTGGAGCTGATTTAAGAAATCGCTGAAATCAAACTGGTTTTTGCGGATTTTCTTTTGAAGTTTCGCAGCTTCAGCTTCATCAAACTGTTGTTGAGCTCTTTCTACTAAAGATACAACGTCTCCCATCCCCAAAATTCTCGATGCCATCCTTTCAGGATAAAACACATCGATTGCTTCCATCTTCTCTCCAGTACCAATAAATTTTATCGGCTTGTTTACTACTGCTTTAATAGTAATGGCAGCCCCACCTCGTGTATCACCATCTAATTTGGTTAATACTACTCCATCAAAATCTAACCTGTCGTTAAATGCTTTTGCTGTATTCACCGCATCCTGACCAGTCATAGAATCGACAACAAACAAGATTTCATTCGGATTGATGCTCGATTTCACTCTTGCAATCTCATCCATCATTTGCTCATCCACCGCCAAACGACCTGCCGTATCCACAATTACCACATTGCATCCAGCAGCTTTAGCTTTTTTAATACCCTCTTGTGCTATAGCAACTGGATCTTTGCTGTCGAAATCTGTATGTGCAGCTACTCCAATTTGCTCCGATAAAATTCTCAACTGTTCGATCGCTGCCGGACGGTAAACGTCTGCTGCAATTAACATTGGTGTTTTACCTTTCGATTTTAAGTAGTTCGCAAGCTTACCAGAGAAAGTAGTTTTACCCGAACCTTGCAATCCCGCAATTAAAATAATCGTTGGATTTCCTTTTAAATTGATCTCCGACTGTTCTCCACCCATTAAGGCTACTAACTCGTCGTTTACAATTTTAATCATCAACTGACTTGGAGAAATAGAAGTAAGTACGTTTGCACCAAGTGCCTTCTCTTTAACCTTGTCTGTAAATTCTTTCGCTATTTTATAGTTAACGTCGGCATCTAATAATGCCTTACGCACTTCTTTAAGGGTTTCTGCTACGTTAATTTCCGTAATTTTACCCTGTCCTTTTAATACCTTAAACGCCCTGTCGAGCTTATCACTTAAATTATCAAACATCTTCTTTATGATTTATTTGAGCCTGCAAAGTTAAGAAACATTCCTTGTTTTTAAACCTTATCAGCCTTATTCTTCTTTATTTTTGAAAAGTAAGCGCTTGCTTAAAATAATACTGTAAAATTTCTTCATCAATATCTTCAAC
>CAZYBY010000210.1:0-1877 GCA_964645385.1 uncultured Sphingobacterium sp. | reverse complement strand
TTTTCAATTGTAATACTATTGGTATTGTTGCTTCTGATATAAATAATACGACATTAGGAGATAATTGTGCTAACTATAATACAATTACAAATAATACTTTTTATGGTGGTGCGTATTGTATTAAATTAACAGGAAAAAGTGCTGCTTTACCTTCAAAAGGTTACAAAATCTCAGGTAATAAATTCTATCAATGTCTAAGTGGTATTGATATTATCTATCACAATATTCCTTTAATTTCTTCTAATACTATTATTTGTAGACCAGACCCAGTTGGTGCACAATTTGGTATTCGTGTTAGGTATGCAGCAGGTAACTTTAGTTATCATAGTAATGTTATTAGAGATTACGGAACATTCGGAATTTTCTTGTACAGTGTAAATGGTGGTGCTGCTGGATATATTTATAATAACATGATTTCTGGAAATGCCAAATCAGCATATTCAAGAGGAATTCATGTTGAGTACAGTACTAATTTACATTTCTACCACAATTCTATATATTATAGTGCTCCTTTTAACTTGGATAATGCCTGCATGGTAATTGAAAACTCGACTACATTGCCAGCAACAAAAATGAAAGTCAAAAACAACATTTTCTATTCAACAGGAGGTGCAACTACTTTCATTTTAAGATCAACGGGAAGTGTGGACACAATGAATTTTAACGATTATTTTAATGCAACTGCTACATCCTTAGCAATCATTGCAGGAACATCTAGATCTTCATTAGCTACTGTTAAAACAAGTACTGGTAAAAATCAAAATTCATTAAACGTAAATCCAGATTTTGCATCGCCAACTAACCTCAGAATTGACAGCAGAAAATTAATTCGTAAAGCTTATATATTACCTTTCATACTTCAAGATTTCGAAAATCAACCTAGAGATCCAGAGATGCCTGATATCGGTGCCGATGAAGTAATTCGAAGCGCAGTGGACTTAGAAGTTTTTGGCTTAGAAAAAAACTTCGTTCCTAGAGAAGGTAGCAATATATTGCCTGTTGTAATAAAGAATGATGGTTTATTAACTTTAAATGGTAATAAAATTTTAATTAGTTACAGAATTGATAACGGATCATTTACTACCCCTGAAGAATTTACGCTTCAGACTTTAAGCAAATCATATTCTAAACAAGTATTCAATTTAGCTGCTCCTTGGGTAATTCCAAGTCCAGGTGTTTACGATTTAACCATTCGTGTTACTCCACCAGTTCCAAATGATACTTGGCAAGAAAATGACTCTATTCGATTAACAATTTGTGTTGGTTTGAATGGTACTTATACAATTGGTGGGCCAGCTAATCCAAAAAATTACCCAACATTCGCTGCAGCATTATCTGCTTTTGAATGTGGGGTAGGAGGTCCTACTGTATTCAATGTTTACCCAGGTACTTATACTAACTTTTCAATTCCTGTTGTAAAAGGTGTTAGTGCTCAAAATACTTTAACATTTAGATCAGTCACTGGAAATGCTAGTGATGTAATTATTGAAAATAACACAGCAGGTCAAACTACTTTGAATCATTATGTGATTCAAGTGGATGGTGCTGATTATATTACTTTCAAAAACTTTACTTTAAATAACACTTCAACTTCAACATTTGCATCTGGTTTTCATATCACAGAAGGTTCTGAAAATATTACAATCGATAGCTGTATAGTAAATGTTCCTGTATCAACAGCAATTACTCAGAATAAATTCCCTATTGTATTATCTCAAAAATCTAAAATTGATAGTGGTGCCGTAATTAATAACGTATATATTAAAAATTCTTGGTTGAAAAACGGTACTGTAGGAATACAGTTTTTCGGAAGAAACACAGCTATACGTTCATATAATGTTGGTGCTATTAACAACAAAATTGATTCGAGCTATTTT
>CAZYBY010000209.1:0-6219 GCA_964645385.1 uncultured Sphingobacterium sp. | reverse complement strand
TAACTCCTCTGCGGGGATGCAAATGTAGAAATGTATATCGAATCTCACAAGGGTATACATCAATTATTTTTATTATTTAAATTAACCCCCTGAAAATTAATCGGAAATATTATATACCGTCTTTCATTTTTAATCGTTTTACCTAAAAATTTTAATAACTAGAGCTAAAAAGTATATTTGTCGCATGTTTAAAACCAATCAAATTAGATTATCTATCTACTTAATATTATTACTAAGCCTAAATGCTTGTAAAAGTGAATACCAAAAAGTATTGAAGGGTAACGACTTACCTAAAAAATATGAGCTGGCTAAAAAGTATTATAACGATAAGGATTACTTCAGAGCTCTTACTCTACTCGAAGAACTGGTTAATGTTTACCGTGGATCTGAAGAAGCCGAGTCTATCTATTATTACTATGCATATTGCCATTATGGTTTAAAAGATCTTATCACCGCTCGATTCCATTTTAAAAATTTCGCAGAAACTTACCCTAGAAGTAAATACACTGAAGAATGTAGATACATGACAGCTTATTGTTATTATCTCGACTCTCCTGATTTTACACTCGACCAGGATAATACTTACAAAGCAATTGAAAGTCTTCAGTTGTTTATTAATATGTATCCAAAATCGGAACGTGTGGCTGAGTGCAACTTATTAATAGATCGCCTTCGCGATAAACTCGAAGCTAAATCTTATAATAATGCTAAGCTATATTATAATATCGGCGACTATAAATCAGCAATTTTTGCATTTAGAAATGCAAATTCAGATTTTCCTGATAATAAATATCGTGAGGAAATGCAGTTTTTAACTGTTAAATCAAGCTATTTATATGCTAAAATGAGTATCGAAGCTAAAAAATCAGAAAGATTTTTGGAAACTATCGATTATTATCAGAACTTTGTCGATTCATATGCGTCGAGTAAATACCTAAAGGAAGCTGAAGATATTTACAAGTCTTGCATAACTGAAGTGGAAAATTTAAAGAAATTATCAAAATAGTATGAATAACGCAGTAAAAAATACAACTCCAACATCTACTATTACCAGAGATGTGCGCGAATTAGATGCAAAAACAGGTAATATCTACGAAAGTATTGTTGTAATTTCTAGAAGAGCAAACCAAATTTCTTCATCTTTAAAAGAAGAATTAAATGCTAAACTTTCTGAATTTGCTACTTCTAACGACAACTTAGAAGAAGTATTTGAAAACAGAGAGCAAATTGAAATTTCTAAATACTATGAAAGAATGCCTAAAGCAACTTTACTAGCAACACAAGAATTTCTAGAAGACAAGATTTACCAACGTAAACTTGAAGAATAATTAAAAGCCCTCTCCTTCGAGAGGGTTTTTTGTATACTCTATTTTTTCAATGTAATATGATAAAAGGCAAAAAAATACTAATCGGCGTATCTGCTAGTATTGCAGCTTATAAAATAGCTAGCCTTGTGCGTTTACTTGTAAAAGAAGACGCTGAAGTAAAAGTAATCATGACGAATGATGCAAAAGCTTTTATTACTCCTCTTACTTTATCAACGCTTTCTAAAAATCCTGTTTATTCTGATTTTATTAAAAATGATTTAGGAGAATGGACAAATCATGTAGATCTTGGTCTATGGGCTGATCTAATGATAGTAGCCCCAGCAAGTGCAAATACTCTTGCGAAAATGGCTAATGGAATTTGTGATAATTTATTACTTGCTACTTACCTTTCGGCTAAATGCCCTGTGATGTTTGCTCCTGCAATGGATCTAGACATGTACAAACATCCATCAACAAAATCCAACATTGCAAAACTTCAACAGTATGGAAACATCATGTTAGAAGCTAAACACGGAGAACTTGCTAGTGGATTAATTGGTGAAGGAAGAATGTCGGAACCTGAAGAAATACTTAATTCTATTCAATCTTTCTTTTCAAAAAAAAAAGATCTGATCAATAAGAAAGTCCTCATTACTGCTGGGCCAACTTATGAAAATATTGATCCTGTTCGTTTTATCGGGAATCATTCTACAGGCAAAATGGGGTTAGAACTTGCGAAAAGTTGTTATGATCGTGGTGCTGAAGTAACATTCGTATGCGGTCCCAATCAATTAAATCTTTCTCAATATCCATTTCATTCGATAGAAGTAATTTCTACTAAACAAATGTATGATGCTTGCAAAGAATCGTTTGATCATTGTGATGTAGCCATTATGAGCGCAGCAGTTGCTGATTATAAACCAATTTCAGTAGCTGATGAAAAAATTAAAAAAAATGGTGAAAATCTTCATATTGAATTAGAAAAAACAATTGACATTTTAAGTACTATCGGTGCTTCTAAAAAGAATCAAATTCTAGTTGGTTTTGCTTTAGAAACTACGAATGAACTTAAAAATGCTCAAGAAAAACTTGAGCGCAAAAATGCCGATATGATCGTACTGAATTCACTACAAGATAAGGGTGCTGGATTTGGTCACGATACCAATAAAATAAGCATTCTCCGAAAAAACAAAGAAACTTTACACTTCGATTTAAAAAGTAAAAAAGAAGTTGCTGAAGATATTATTAACGAAATAATTTCGTTACTTCGATAGATAAATTCAAATGCAAATGTTCAGAAAAATCTCTTTACTATTTACTTTTTCTATTTTAAGCATAATTGTAAAAGCTCAAGACGTAAGTTGTAAGGTTCAAATTATATCTCAACAAGTATCGAATACAGATAAATCTATTTTTACTGAAATGGAAAAATCTATTTTCGAATTTATCAATAACACTAAATGGACCACGGATATCATTCAAATTAATGAAAGAATTGAGTGTAATTTAGTAATCAACATTAAAGAACAAGTTGGAGTAGATGAATTTAAAGCTACTGCTCAAATTCAATCTAGTAGACCAATCTTCAACACTTCGTATAATTCTACTATGTTTAATTATATGGATGAAGATTGGACATTTAAATACATTACTAACCAACCTTTGGAATTTAACGAGAATGAAACTCGTTCCAATTTAACTTCATTAATTGCGTATTACGTATATATTATGGTTGGTTTGGATTACGATTCTTTTTCTCCATTAGGTGGAACTCCATATTTCCAAAAGGCTAGAAATATTGTAAATAATGCTCAAAACCAAACGGGTAAGGGTTGGAAAGCATTTGATGGAACAAGAAATAGATTCATTTTAGTAGATAATTATTTAGATAATAATTTCAAATCCTTGCGTCAAGCAATTTACACATATCATAGAGGTGGAATGGATGTTCTCTCTCAGAATGCTGAAAACGGTAGAGCAGAAATAAAAGATATATTACCGATTCTTGTGAAACTTGCGAAAGACAGACCGAACTCAATGGCTCTAAATATTTTCTTCATCGCTAAAAATGAAGAGTTAGTTAAATTGTTTTCGAAGGCATTACCAAATGAAAAGCAGAATATCATCCAAATGCTATCGGAATGCGACCCTGGAAATACCTCGAAATATCAAGATATAAATAAGAATAACTAAGTTTAAGTTTCTGTTTTTTTATCCGTTTTTTCCTTTAATTTAGCATAGGAAATTGGTTGTGCTATGCTTAGGAAACTCATCATCAAAAATTTTGCGATAATTGACGAATTGGAGTTAGAACTTCATGAAGGCTTTAATATCATGACCGGTGAAACCGGTGCTGGTAAGTCTATCATATTAGGTGCTTTAGGGTTATTACTCGGACAAAGATTCGATTCAAAGAATCTAAAAAATATTCAAAAGAAATGTATCATCGAGGGTCATTTCAAACTAAACGATTTTTCTTTACAAGATTTTTTTAAAGATGCGGATCTAGATTACGATGATGCTTGTATAATTCGTAGAGAAATTTCTGTAGATGGAAAATCTCGTGGCTTTATAAACGATTCTCCTGCTAATATTCAAACACTGAAATTATTAGGTGAACAATTAGTAGATATTCATTCTCAACACGAAACACTGTCTTTAAACTCTAGTGCTTATCAACTTCACGTTATTGATAGTGTTTGCAATCATAAAGACTTATTAACTCAATATCGATCAAATTTTCAGTCCTATCAACGTAAACAGAAAGAGCTTCAAGAATTAGTAACTGCTTACGATTTAGCTGTTAAAGAACAAGACTATATCAAATTTCAGTTCGATGAATTAAGTCAGGTTGGATTAAAAGCTGATGAACAAATAAGCTTAGAACAAGAACAACAATTATTATCTCATGCTGAAGAAATTCAACAGAAACTTTCACAAGTAGAAGGCATTCTGCAAAGTGATACTCAATCTGTTGTAGATCAAATAAAAGCTGTTAGTCAGGTTTTACTTTCTTTAGAGAAAATGAATCCTGAAATCGAAAGTATTTCTGAACGTGTTAAAAGTTTATTGATTGAAACAAAAGATATTTCTTCCGAAATAGAGTCAATCGCAGAGCGTGCACAAATAAATCCAGGTCGTTTACAGATTATACAAGAACGATTAGATTTAATATATCGATTAGAACATAAGCATCGTGTTGAAACTATTGAAGAATTAATATCGATTCAAAATGAATTAGATGATAAGCTTCAGAATTTTGATCATCAAGACGAAGCTATTCAAAAAGTAAAAAAAGAAATCGAGTCGATCGAGAAAGAATTAATGAAGATGGCGAAACAGCTATCAATTAATAGAACAAAGAGTTTCGACATAGTTATAAAAGATATTCTTAGCAATTTAAAAGAGTTAGGAATTCCCAATGCACAATTACAAATTGAACATAGTACTCATGAAAATCAATTAGATAAAGATGGGTATGATGATATCAAAATATTGTTTAGTGCAAACAAAGGCCAATCTCCTGAAAGCATTAATAAAGTAGCATCTGGAGGAGAACTTTCTAGATTAATGCTATGCATAAAATCTCTTTTAGCGAAAAGGGAAAAACTTCCTACTATTATTTTTGATGAAATTGATACTGGTGTTTCTGGAGAAGTAGCTATTAAAATGGGTTCTATCATGAGAAATTTATCCGACAGTTTACAAGTAATCAGCATAACACATTTACCTCAAATTGCTGGTTTAGGGAAATACCATTACTACGTTTATAAAGATCACTCAGCAAAAGAAACTTCTACTCAAATTAAAGAACTTGATGCTAATGAACGAATTGTAGAGATTGCAAAAATGTTAAGTGGTGATAATCCTACTGCGGGTGCATTAGAAAATGCTAAAGAGTTATTAAAACTGAACTAATCTGAATTATATGTCTCATGATTTACTAAAGGGTAAAAAAGGTATCATTTTCGGTGCTTTGAATGAAAAGTCTATTGCTTGGAAAGTAGCTTTGAAAGCAACAGAGGAAGGCGCTAAGATAGTATTGAGCAACTCCCCTTCTGCATTAAGAATGGGCGAATTAGATGCACTGTCAAAATTATGTAATGCAGAAATTATTCCAGCAGATGTAACCAATATGGATGATCTTCGAAATTTATTCGAAAAATCAATTGATATTTTAGGTGGTAAAGTTGATTTTGTATTGCACTCTATTGGCATGAGTTTTAATGTTAGAAAAAATATTTCTTATGTGGATGCGAATTATGAAAATCTGCATAAAGGATTTGATGTTTCAGCAATGTCGCTTCATCGTGTTTTGCAAACAGCTTGGAAACTAGATGCAATAAACGAATGGGGATCAGTTGTAGCACTATCTTATATTGCTGCCCAACGTGTTTTCCCAGACTATAATGATATGGCAGATGCTAAAGCATTGCTAGAGTCTGTTACTCGTAGCTTCGGTTATCATTACGGCAAACATAAAAAAGTACGTGTAAATACAATTTCACAATCTCCAACTTATACAAAGGCTGGAACGGGTGTAAAAGGCTTTGATGATTTTTACAATTTTGCAGAAAAAATGTCGCCGCTCGGAAATGCTAATGCAGATCAGTGTGCCGACTATTGCATTACTCTCTTCTCCGACTATACAAAAATGGTTACCATGCAGAATCTCTTCCACGATGGTGGATTCTCGTTTACAGGAGTAAGCCAAGAGGTATTGGATGATAATTAAAAATTGAATTATGAATTATGAATTATGAATTAAGAATTCTAATTACATAATACTTAATACTTAATACTTAATACATATACTTAATTCTTAACAATCTTTTTAGAAACAACTCCATCTTTAGTTTGGATCTTCACGAGATACAAGCCGCTAACTAGACTTTCGGTATTTAGCTCAATA
>CAZYBY010000208.1:0-1731 GCA_964645385.1 uncultured Sphingobacterium sp. | reverse complement strand
TATCCTGCTAAATCACAATTGTCAAGAAATTGAGCTAAGCTCTTTGCTATATTTTTAAAATGAGGTTCATCTTTAATATCTTCATCATATATTCCATGTATTAAAGATGACTCAATGGGAATTGGAATTCCTGGATTTATTCGTTTCGTTTTAACCTCTTCCGTTCCATCAACATTAATTTTTAAAATAGAAATCTCAACAATTCTATCACTCGCTACATTAACTCCAGTCGATTCTATATCGAAAAATGCTAATGGTTTTTTAAGATTTAGTTTTATACCCATATTGAATTACTAATGATACAATATAGTAATTATTCCTCAATTAAAACACCCATTTTACCCATCTGATAATCTCTATATGCGATCATTATTTCTGATTCGGAATTCATTACGAATGGACCTTGTGCTACCATTTTTTCAGGGATATTTTCTCCTGTTAAGAATAATAATCTAGCATCTTCTGTCGCTTCAATTTCAATTGAATTTTCTTCAATATTAAATACTACTGCATGATGATGTTCAATTTCTCCGTATCCTGGTAATTTTATTTTTCCAGATAATACATAAATTAAGGACTCATGTTTATCAGCTACAATTAAACTGATTTTGGCATTATTTTTTAATAAGATTGTTGAAGCTGATAATGGACTTAATCCTTCAATCTTTCCTTTTACACCATTAACTTCTCCCGCAACAACATTTACTACTGCTAAACCATCTTCACTGTTAAAACTAGGGATTTCATCTTTCTTCAATGGAATATATACAGGCTCATCCATTTTATGCTTTGCAGGTGTATTTACCCATAATTGTATGATTTCTTGTATACCACCAATTTCGTGAATGTTTTCAGGCGGACGTTCACTATGAATTACTCCCATTCCTGCATTCATCCACTGTACTCCTCCTTTTTCAACAATACTACTATTTCCTCTACTATCTCTATGATGTACCGCACCTTCAAATATAAAAGTAACAGGTGCAAATCCTCTATGTGGATGTGGTCCAACCCCAGCTTGTTTAGGTGGAATATGCGTAGGGACTTTCACATATGCATGATGTAATAAAATAAATGGACCGATACTCTCAATGTTATTCGTTGGAAATGGTTGACGAATAGGAAAGCCACCCATATCGTATGGATGAGCATATAATAGATATTTTACTGTTTTCATAATTAAATTTATATATGTTCAAACACGTATCTATGCCTTTTGTTTTAATATTGGTAAGCTAATAATGAACTCAGTTCCATTATTATCAGATTGGAAAGATATTTTACCCTTATGATCTTCAATGGTTTGTTTTACGATAGACAATCCTAATCCAAAAGATGCTTCTCCATCAGTTCCTAATCTTCTGATTATTGGATCTGATACAAATATTGCTCCCTTTATTCTGTCAGGAATACCTATACCCTGATCTTTAATGTGAATATTCACGACTTCTAGGGTATTTGTTGTGAAAATTTTAATAGAGGTATTATGATGTGAGAACTTAATTGCATTAATAATTACATTCGATAATGCACGACGAATTTTTTCTACTTGAATATTAACTTCAATTCTTGGGTCAATATCTTTTAATTCTATTGAAATTTGTTTTTGACTTGCTTTGAATAAATTTAAAGAAACCGTTTGTTCGAGTAATTCTTTACAATTTATATTTACAAAATCTGATGAATTTGAAAATTGTCCCGGTTTTGCAAAATGTAGAATTTCTTGAATCA
>CAZYBY010000207.1:0-1647 GCA_964645385.1 uncultured Sphingobacterium sp. | reverse complement strand
TTGCCCTGAAGCTCCTCCTGTAACAGAGGATAATAATAATCAGAAAAAAGTAATTGTAGATACTGTAAATTATCCTGATGAATATACCATTACATTTACTTCTAGAGATAGCCCAAATGATTCTATCTTTATGTATATTCTTCCAAACTTACAAGACAATTTATTAGACCCGAATTTATTTCAAGGTAAATGGGGTGAAGTTGGAAATTTAAGTTCAGGACAAACTGCACAAAATTTAATAATTAGTGGAATTGGTGTAGTTAACGGTCAATTCAAATGGAAACCAAAATGTAAAGAACATGTTCGAGACGCTCCTTATAAATTTACTGTCGTCGTGCGTGACCAAACATGTCCTTCGCCATTTTACGATTCAACTTTTGTAACATTATATGTACGAAAGAAAGAAAATCATAAACCCATGTTTGTGAATAAATATCACAATCAAGGCGATACAATTCTTACAACATCAAATATTAACAAGAAAACAAAACGATATTTTGTAAATGCTGGTGAAAAATTCCAATTAGCAGCAGATTCTATAATCAAAACATATGACTATGACTCTAGTCAGGTTGTGAATATGTTTATGTACCAGGATTTTGCTCATAATCCAAGAGTTGCTAATACATCTTTTAATTTTACTCCAGCACCTGTTCATAGTACAGCTACATTTATTTGGCAAACAACCTGCTTAGACAGAAGCGATACTTCTTACAAGTTTAAAATTGTTGCTTTTGACGATGATTGTAAAAAAAGAGATTCAGTAGATTTTAATATTGAAATTTTTATTCGTGACCAACCGAATAGAAAACCAAGGTTTGCGAATTATTCAGCAGATACAGTATACATAAAAGAAGGTACGACAGACAGTTTCTTTGTATCTATTTATGATACTGCGAATACATTTATTAATAAATACAGACATATACAATTAATACCAGACGTTTCAGATTTTGCCTATATGTTTACTCAGGGCGGAAATATGATTCAATTTGGTACATTAGATGGTCAAGATAGTTTAAAAGTTAAATTTACTTGGTCTCCAAATTGTGCAAATGTAAGGTCGGAACCATATAAATTATATATGAGAACCACTGATGAGGCTTGCCCTACATTAACCTCATACGATACGGTATATGTTTTTGCCGCAGGTCCGTTTAATTCTGCTCCAGAATTTAGGGATAAAAATGATGTAGCATATTCTATTGTAGATACTACTATTTACGGTGGTGAAATATTTAACTTCAACATGTTTGCAGTAGATACTAACCAACGATTCGACTCAGTATATATCACTTTAGACCAATCGTCTGAAATTGCAAATCCAACTATCGTTCAAAATATAGCTTACGTAATTCCTTCTTTTGGAAAAGATTCAGCAAGAGCAGATTTACATTGGGCGACAACTTGTGCTGATATTAGAACTACGCCTTACGTAGCACGTGTAATTGCTAGAGATAATGAGTGCGTTAATCCAGAAAAAAATATATTGACATTCAATATTACAGTTCGTGAAAGACCGAATTTCTTGCCGAAGTTTACTTTTACGAATTTACCAATGACTGTTGATACAATTTATGCAGGTACAACTTATAATGTTAATCTAACAGTTTTAGACACAACGAATGGTGAGTACATTACGCTCGA
>CAZYBY010000206.1:0-10924 GCA_964645385.1 uncultured Sphingobacterium sp. | reverse complement strand
CCCATCGATTGCTCAATGGGGCCTCCCTACAGTATTATATTCTGTTGAAATTACTCAGCTACCACTTCGAATGGAACTTGAATTTTCACTTCTTTGTGTAAGTTCAAGTTAGCCACATAGCTACCTAAGAATTTAACATCAGTTTCGAATGTGATACGTTTACGATCAACATCAAAACCTAATTTTTTCAATGCTTCTGCAAATTGAATTGTATTTACAGCACCGAAGATTTTACCAGTTTCACCTGCTTTAGCACCGATAGATACTGAAACATTTTGAATACCAGCTGCAATTACTTCAGCATCTTTCTTAATACGATCTTGCTTGAATTGAGCTTGACGAATGTTCTCCGCTAAAATTTTACGGTTAGATTCAGTAGCTAAAACTGCAAATCCTTTTGGGATAAGGTAGTTACGTCCGTAACCATCTTTTACTCTGACAACATCGTCTTTGTAACCCAAACTCTTGATATCTTGTTTTAATATAACTTCCATTTCGTATCCCTCCTTATTTCAATGAATCTGCAACATAAGGTAATACACCGATATGACGAGCACGTTTCACTGCTTGAGCAACTTTACGTTGGTATTTCAATGATGTACCTGTTAAACGACGTGGTAAAATTTTACCTTGATCGTTGATGAACTTCAATAAGAAGTTTGCATCCTTGTAATCGATATATTTAATACCGTTTTTCTTAAAACGGCAATACTTTTTACGTGTATCCTCCACCTTGGGAGCTGTTACGTAGCTAATGTTATCTTTTGCCATCTTATTACGCCTCTACAACTTTAGTTCTTTTTGGAAGTGGAGCTAACTGACCGTTACGCTTACGATCATTGTATGCTACTGCATGCTTGTCTAAAGCTACTGTCAAGAAACGCATGATTCTCTCATCACGTTTGTACTCAACTTCTAATTTGTTAATTAATGCACCGTCAGCTTTAAACTCCGTCAAATGATAGAAACCTGTTGATTTCTTTTGAATAGGGTAAGCTAGTTTTTTCAGACCCCAATTGTCTTCTGAGACAATTTCGGCACCGTTATCAGTTAAGATCTTCTTGAATTTGGCAACTACCTCTTTCATTTGCTCTTCTGATAACAAAGGGGTCACAACGATTAACGTTTCGTAATTTTTCATTGTGTTACTTTGCTTTTTATTTAATTAATTAATTGATTTTCCGCTTTTAGCGGGCTGCAAATATAGAATTTTATTTGGATGAATCCAAATAAAATTCTAGTCCTTAGCCCTTGGTCATTTTCATTAAAAAACATCTGATTACTAATGACAATGGACTAACGACTAACGACTAAATAATACACACACGTAGTAACAAAATTCCTCAAAAATGGTACATTTCGTACGATTGGGAGCTGTAAACGCGGTTCTAGCTTGAATTTATAGCGATAAATTGGGTTGATCAGGTAGTGCTTTTTGCTGACTATTTGGTAGCCTGTGTTTTTGCAAATGCGTTCAAATCGCTCTATGCTGATGCCTGTATCTTTAATTTCCAATAATTCTTTTACTGCTGCTTCGCTCTCCCCTGCTGTTTTCAAAATCCATTTATAGATACCTGCGGGTAATAAATGATAATAAGGCAATTTGCTTAACCATTTATTCTTACATATCTGTTGATGTCCACCAAACGGCATATACCAAGGCGGGAATCCGAAGAAAATCACCCCTTCTTTAGCTAGGTATTTCTTTAATTGAGCGATGATTTTCTCTTGCTCTGGGATATGTTCTATGGAATCTTTTAGAATAATGACATCGAATTGATTAGCGAAATCCTTCTCAAAATCAACATCATAAATATTTTTAGCGATGAACCTGGCTAAACCAGCATCCACGTATTGTTGCATGTACTTCTCTGCTTTCTCTACCCTTGCTGGCTCTAAATCGACCCCAACAACCTTACATCCAATTTCAGTAAAAGCCTTTAACACACCACCTTCGCCACAGCCAATTTCCATTACACGTGTATTCTCGTCGATTAGCTTGTGCTCGGCAATAAATGGCAATACGTAATTCTTAGAATTTTCAAATTGCTGATTAAAATATACGTCCCAATCGGTGTGAAAGTCGAATGCCATTATACTAGTTACTAGATGTTAGATATTAGATGTTAGATAAAACATGTTTGCAATGATAATGATATTTTCTAAAATCTAATATCTCATATCTCAATTCTCACATCTATTTCATATTTTAGCGCCGTGGAGAATTTTATTGTTTCGGCTCGTAAATACCGTCCGGCTACGTTTAATACAGTAGTTGGTCAATCGCATATTACAAATACCTTAAAGAATGCCATAAAGAATAATCATTTGGCTCAGGCCTTTTTATTCTGTGGTCCGCGTGGGGTTGGTAAAACTACTTGTGCCCGTATTTTAGCCAAAACAATTAACTGCACTAATCCTACTTCAGATATGGAGGCTTGCGATCAGTGCGAGTCCTGCGTATCGTTTAGAAATGGAACTTCTTTAAACATCCACGAACTGGATGCTGCTTCGAACAACTCGGTAGATGATATTCGTAGTTTAGTAGAGCAAGTTCGTTTCCCTCCTCCATCAGGTAAATATAAAATCTATATTATAGACGAGGTTCATATGCTTACCACGAGTGCATTTAATGCATTCCTGAAGACATTGGAAGAACCTCCTCCGTATGCTATTTTTATTTTAGCAACTACAGAGAAACATAAAATTATCCCTACGATTTTATCGCGTTGTCAGATTTTCGATTTCAATAGAATACAGGTTGAAGATATTGCTCATCATTTAGCATTTATTTCTAACAGTGAAAAAATTGAATCGGATGCAGAAGCTTTACACGTTATAGCTCAAAAAGCTGATGGTGCATTACGCGATGCTCTTTCAATTTTCGACCAATTAGTTTCGTTCGCCGGACATCATTTAACCTATCAAGCAGTAATCGACAATTTAAATATTTTAGATTACGATTACTACTTCAGAATAACGGATGCCATTTTAAATCAAAGCATGAAAGATATTCTTTTAATCTTTGATGAAATTCTTCAGAATGGTTTCGATGGTAATAATTGCATCAATGGATTGAGTGAGCATTTCAGAAATTTATTAGTTTGCAAAGATCCTGCAACCGTAGTATTATTAAAGGTTTCGGAGCAAGTGAAACAACGCTATTTAGAACAAAGTAAAAAATGTTCGGCATCGTTGTTATTATCAGCTTTAAACATCGCAAACCAATGCGACATCTATTACAAGCAAAGTAAAAACCAACGATTACACGTAGAATTGGCTTTCATGAAAATGTGCCATATCACATCGGCTTTAAACTTAGCTCAACTTCCTGATGATTCGCAGGCGGTAAAAAAAAAATGACTAATGTAGCGGATGCTACAAAAGTTGTTGAACAAGCAAAACACGATTCAAAACCACAAACTTCTTCAGAAGATTTAGCGCCTACAGAATCTACATCAGCGCCAGTTCCAGCTGCGCCAATAAAACCTGCGCCAAGTGTTGTAAACACTAGCGTTCCGATGAGTGGAACTCCATTGAAAAATACAAGTTCGTCAACAAAATCGAACAGCATAAAACTTCCAAGTATAGCCGATATAAAATCTGGTAAATTCGAACTTAAAAAAGAAGAGAAAAAAGAAGAGGTAATATTGCCAACGAACGATTTTAGTTATGGCGATTTCAAACAATATTGGGACGAAGCAATTGCTAAAATTGCAGCGAAGAACCAAGCATCTACCAATGTGATGATTGCTCATCTTCAACCAGAATTAAAAGATAATACTAATATACATTTGAGCTTCAACAATAAAGTTCAGCTCGAATTATTTCAAACTGAGAAGCCATTTATTGCAGGCTATTTAAGAGATAAACTTCAGAATTACGATATCGATTTTGTAATCGAAATGAACACCGAAGAACTTGATAGTACTCCTTATACTAATTCGGAAAAGTTCAAAGCCATGGTAGCGAAAAACCCGAACCTTCAAACGCTGAGGGATATTCTAGGGCTAGACGTTAGTTAATTGAATAAGTAGTAATTAAACTTATCTAATTCAGCTTTATTTTCTACGAGTTTAATCAGATTGCATTTAAATATCAATCTATCTTCATCGAGTATTAAAACGTAAGAATCTATCGTACGTAATTTCAAATAATAATAAAGTGCAGATTCGTAATTTGCTCGAGAATTTATTACGGTGGTGTACTTACTAAAATCAAAATCTACTTCATCGCAATACTTTTGAAATTGAAATGAACTAATGCTTTTAAAGTAAACTGTGGTTGAGATTTGATTATGTTGAAGGATTTTAAAAAGATTATTAATTCCGATATTACATCCCAAGCATTCGTTTTTCGTATTGATAAAAAAAACAACTTTGCGTTCGGCCAGAACGTTCTGAAAAAATAGGATCAATCCGAAAATCAATATTATTTTTTTCATCGATAACTTAGTTTGACCCAGTATAATTTATCGTTGGCATTGTTGATGTAATAAGCAGATTCTTTGTATATAGCTACATTACTGCATTTGTTTGTATGATCTATAACAATACTTTGTAATATCTTCCCATTACAAGTATTTAAAGCTTTTAAGCTCATGGTAATTTTGCCATCTTCTTCATCCCTTACTCCATTATAAATAAGCATTACCTCCCCTGTTGTAGTATTATTAGAAGGTAATGCGGAAATCACATCTTCAGGTTTTAAGAAATCTGTTTTGAAAATTGGAGAATCTAAATTAGAACTATAATATATGTTTTTAGAATCTGAATAAGATCGCTTTCCATTAAATTTTAATGTAAGTGCTACGTTTACAAAAGAACAATAAGTAGATTTCGTTTTTTGAATAAAACGTATATAAGAATTTAAATCTGCATCAGACATTTTTAAATTTACAATTGAAAAACTTCCTGAATCCATTTGGTAACTCATCATTAAACTTGGGCGATTGGAAGTAAAAGAAGGAATAGAATCTTTAAAAAGTATAGGGAGAGTTGGAAAGTAAAAAGTATTATTCTCCATAAATATCGATGCATCTTCTATAGAGAGTGTAGTCATTGCACACTTTAAGGGTTTAATGCATATCACTTTCGAATTTATTATGGTCAGCAAAAATTTACTGCTACCTGCAAAAATTTTATTGCTTTCTAAGTATGGTGTGCTTGCTTTTATAAACACGTATATTACCTCTTTGTCAATCCAATAATTAATTAACTTTCGCTCGGTGAACAATGCTGTTAATAGCTTTTTATTATCAGATTGTATTTCTGTGGCATCTGGATTATAATATTTTGTTTCCTTATCAAAGTTACTGAGTACAGCTACAAAATCGATGTCGTTTAATAATTTCCCATCAAACAATATTGTTTTTTTTAAACTTTTTAAATTCAATTGTACAATAAGATCATCATAAATATATGTAGCCGTATTACTATTTACAATTCTAAGAGCTCTAAATTCATCTGAAACTATTTTATCATATAGTACAACAGAATCCTTTTTAAAATTTTCGCTTTGATTACTTGCAGTACACAGATTAGAACAAGAATAGAAACAAACTGAGCATAAAAACAATAGTACAAATTCAGCTTTCATCTTGATCATCTTACTTAATATTCAAATTAAAATCGAACAGATAATTTTGACTATTCTTTATTGAAATACCCTTTATTCTATAGGAGCCGTCAGCATTTAAAGAGAATGTACTAGTCAAATCATTTTGATTTAAAGTGGTTGGAGCGTATTGAAATGCTAAAACATCGGCAGATCTTTCTGTAGAATTTACAAATGAATTATTGATTGGAAACACAACAGTACATTCAGGAATGTTATTCTTTATCTTATTGCCATATCGGATGATCATGCAAATATTATTTTTTCTTTCTTCGCAGAAACCAACTTTATCTACTCCAGAGGTAACATAAACTCCAGGAACTTGTACCTCTAAAGGAAAAATACCGGAAATAGTTTCTGTTTGCATTGGATCTTCGGGCAGGGAATTCTGTGGTGCAGGATCTTCTTTTTTACTGCAAGATGAAATGAATAGTGATGTAATTAAGAGTGCGATAATGTAGTAGGATTTCGAATGAAATAGTGCATTTTTCATAATTGAGAAGCTTTAAATTTAATTTAGTGTAAATTTGACACGAAAAACATTCATAATCAAACACTTGCAGGAATAAGAAATTCTACTAGATCTTTAAACCAATGAGCATGTAAACACACCCTTTCTGCCGAAAGGCGGGAGCATACTCCCTCGGCTCCTCAACCTGCGAAGGCAAGGCTTCGGGCCCAATAATTAACATAACTTGTCCCGAGTATTCGGGATTTACTCATTAACATAACTTGTCCCGAGTATTCGGGATTAACTCATTAACATTTTAACATATTAATCATTACCTTTGCCATCATTTTTTTAACAAATATTATGAACAAGATAAAAGTAGCAAATCCGGTAGTAGAGCTGGATGGAGATGAGATGACCCGCATCATCTGGAAGTTTATTAAAGACAAGTTAATTCTTCCTTATTTAGAAATCGATATTAAATATTACGATTTAGGTATTGAGTACCGCGACCAAACGAATGACCAAGTGACGATTGACGCTGCAGAAGCGATAAAAAAATATAATGTAGGGATTAAATGTGCTACCATCACTCCTGATGAGGCACGTGTGAAAGAGTTCAACTTAAAACAAATGTGGAAGTCGCCAAATGGTACTATCCGTAATATTTTAGATGGAACTGTATTCCGTGAACCAATTGTAATGAACAATGTACCTCGTTTGGTACCGAACTGGACAGCTCCAATTTGCATTGGCCGTCATGCATTCGGTGATCAATACCGTGCTACAGATTTCGTGACAAAAGGTAAAGGTAAATTAACGATTAAGTTTGAAGGTGAAGATGGAACAGTTATCGAACATGAAGTATTTAACTTCAAAGGCGATGGTGTTGCATTATCGATGTACAATACTGATGAATCTATCGAAGGATTTGCTCGTGCTTGTTTCAACCAAGCATTGATGAAAGGCTGGCCTTTATATTTATCAACAAAAAACACTATCCTAAAAAAATACGATGGTCGTTTCAAAGATATTTTCGAAAAGATTTATCTAAATGAATTCAAGTCGAAAATGGATGCTGCTGGTATTACTTACGAGCACCGCTTAATCGACGACATGGTTGCTTCGGCATTAAAATGGAATGGTAATTTCGTTTGGGCTTGTAAAAACTACGATGGCGACGTTCAATCGGATACAGTTGCACAAGGATTCGGTTCTTTAGGATTGATGACCTCAGCATTGATTACTCCAGACGGTAAAACAATGGAAGCTGAAGCTGCTCACGGTACGGTTACTCGTCATTATAGAGATCACCAAAATGGTAAGCCAACATCTACAAATCCAATTGCCTCAATCTTCGCATGGACTCAAGGATTAGCTTTCCGTGGTCAGTTAGATAACAACACTGAGTTAGTAAACTTCGCTAAAACATTAGAGAAAGTTTGTATCGATGTAGTTGAATCTGGCAAAATGACTAAAGATTTAGCAGTATGTATCCACGGTAACAAAGTAAACCACGGAGAACATTACTTATACACTGAAGAGTTCTTAGATGAGATTGACAGTGCGTTGAAAGCTGCTCTTTAATTAGCAAATTTGAACAATCCCGAATACTCGGGACATATGAAGTCAATAAAAATATAGCCTCGGGGATACTCGGGGCTTTTTTGTGATCTGGCGGTTAGTTCTTAGACTTTGACCAATTGTTCAATTTGACAAATTATTCCTATATTTATTTATCTAACAGACATACAAAACAAACCAAAATGAAAAAATTACTTGTATTAGCTGCCTTCGTATTAGGTATCGCTCTTATCTCTGGAAAAAAAGAAGCAGAATACGTTAAGAATTGGAAATTGAAAACGATGAACAACATCGATGTTCAAGTGAATTGCGAAATGCGTATTAATCCGAATGGTCAATTTATTGGGAAAGGAATTTGCAATAATTTCACTGGTAACTTTGCTTTTGATGGCAAGCGTAAAGTGAAATGCAACGACAATATAATGTCGACAAAAATGTTTTGCAAAGAAACTCAAGAATTAGAAAATGAATTTTTAGCAACATTGAAAAAAGTAGATGGATATGAAGTTGACGACGATGTATTGTATTTAAAATCTCAAAAAATTACAGTGCTTACTTTCACTAAAGTAATCGAACCTAAAGAAGGGAAGAAAAAGAAAAAAAAGTAGATTGCGACTGCGGTGAATAAGCAGTCGGATTATTTTAACACCCATATTATGAAAAAGCTAACTCTGCTGGCAATCATTCTTGTAATGTTTGCTATAAATGTTTCTGCGCAATGCGTTGGTGGAAATCGTTACAAAGCTCCAGTGTTTGAATACGATTCTGTAATGAATCAGATATACGGACAAAATGTAACTGCCAACACTTCTATTCCGCTATCCTTAGCGCTAGATATTTATCTTCCGAAGAACGATACTTTTCAAAAACGTCCGGTATTCTTCATCACTCATGGTGGATCATTTTTATTTGGTACGAAGGCTGATGGTGATGTAGTTTACTTATGCAGAGAATTTGCAAAGCGTGGATATGTATGTGTATCTCAAGATTACCGAACAGGTATGGAAGAGTATAATGCAGTTTCAGCTTCGCGTGCAGTATGGAGAGCTATGCAAGATGCACGTGCAGCGATTCGATACATTAAAGCGAATGCCGATCAATATAAAATTGATACGAATATGATTATCTATGGTGGATCTTCGGCAGGTGGATTTACTGCATTACATGCAGCGTTTCTAGACGAACCTCAAGAAGTATTACCAAGCATAGATACTAGCGTTTACATGGGTTCTGGAAGTTCGGGTTTAGGAAATTTCAGAGGTACTACTAATAATCTACCTAACTCATCGAACGGAATTAAAGCAGTAGTAAATTTATGTGGAGCAATTGGAGATACATCATGGATTCAAGCAAAAGACAAAAATGTAGTAGTAATAAGTATGCATGGAACTGCCGATAGAACGGTGCCTTATGGTACTGCTATCATCAAACTTTTAAATACTATTCCATTATTAAAAGTTGATGGAAGTAGTTCTATTCACAAAGCATTAACTAAAAAGAATCAGGAAAATTATTTCTATACTTATTGTGGTACCGACCATGTTCCGTATGCAGGATTAACATCTGTAGAGAAAGCATGGATGGATACAACTGTCCGATTCGTTGCGAAAAATTTATATGAACATGTATTGAAATGCGGAACTGCAGAAAACATTATTGTTCGCGCCTTAGTTGATAGTACCGATTGCCCACGCACAGGTATTGAAACGAATGAAGCACAAGCATTCAAAATATATCCGAATCCTTCGCATAATAAAGTAAATATCGAACATCAGTTCTCAGGAAAAACAACACTAAGTATATTTAATATTCGTGGAGAAAAAGTTTTCGCTTTAAATCTAAACGAAAACCAAAGCTCTGTAGAGTTAAACAACCTTGCAGAAGGTTTATACTTGGTGCAGTTAGAGAACGAAGGAAAGATATATTTGCAGAAATTGCTTGTTAACTAATTTGGGCACTTTCTAACGACTAAGGACCAAGTGTAACCCGGGGTTTTAACCCAAGGAAAGCAACCCGGGGTTTTAACCCAAGGAAAGCAACCCGTAACCCGGGGTTTTAACCCCGGGACAGAAGTAACCACTTGCAAGATACTTCCTATGCGCCACTAGGCGCAAGCAGACACCTGGCCCTTCGGTACTTCGGCTACGCTCAGTAACTACATCGCTCAGGGACCGGACTAAAGAATAAATAGAACAATGCAATCAAAAGAGACCACCACAGAATCCTACATCGCATCTTTACCAGAAGACCGTAAAGAAGCAATGATCAAACTTAAAACCATCTTCGATAAAAATTTACCGAAGGGATTTGAAGCAGGGATGAGTTATGGAATGATTACGTACTGTGTACCACATTCCATATATCCGAAGGGATATCATTGTAAACCAGAACAAGCATTACCATTTATATCTATTGCTTCGCAAAAGAATTTTATTGCGGTATATCATATGGGAATATATGCTGATGAAAAACTATTGAAATGGTTTCAGGAGGAGTATGCAAAAACATCTAAATTCAAATTAGACATGGGTAAAAGTTGCATACGATTTAAGAAGCCAGAGCAAATTCCGTTTGAACTTTTAGCAGACTTAGCAAAGAAAATGACTGTGAAAGATTGGGTTACAAGGTACGAGACGGCACTAAAGCGATAAAGATTTCCGATTGTCAGTTATTATATCTACCTTTGCGCCGCAAGCAAGTGGCTTGTATTAAACACATTATAAATTTTATGAACCCATTTGAACAATTGGGTGTCAGTCCGAAAGTTGTACAGGCAATTTCAGAACTCGGCTTTGTCTCGCCGACGCCTATACAAGAACAATCAATCCCCGTATTATTAAAGGGAGATCGCGACTTTGTCGGTCTGGCACAAACAGGAACAGGGAAAACTGCCGCATTCGGCCTCCCACTGTTGGAACAGATAGATCTTCGCATCAATGCTCCGCAAGCTTTAATCTTATGCCCTACGCGTGAGTTATGTCTGCAGATTGCGAACGATTTAACAAATTTTAGTAAGCACTTAGGCAATGTAAACATTGTTGCCGTTTATGGAGGTGCAAGTATTGTAAACCAATTACGCGACATTAAGCGTGGTGCACACATTGTTGTTGCAACACCAGGTCGTATGCTTGATGTTATTAATCGTAAAGCGATTAATTTCTCAGAAGTGAAATTCGTAGTATTGGATGATGCAGATGAAATGTTGAACATGGGCTTCCAAGAAGACATCAACAGTATTTTATCAGCTACACCAGAAGAAAAATTTACTTGGTT
>CAZYBY010000205.1:0-1802 GCA_964645385.1 uncultured Sphingobacterium sp. | reverse complement strand
TTATGGCTTTTAAAAGACTTATTTTTTGTCACGTATAAACTGGTAATAATAGTCATTAAGTAGCTTAATCATTCGCTTTAGCTCAGTTAAGTTTTCTAGATTATTACCTAAACGTGCGACAAATCGTTCATTGGCAATTTCCAAGTCGATTTTCTCATTGATTAACATAGCACTATAAAAAAGTGCATTAAGATCATCAAACTGACTAATTCTACGATTTGAAAAATAGACCAAACGTTCAGCATGTATGGCATTTAGCACAATACCTTCAATGATAAAGCCTTTTTCATCATCATATTCAATCTGATGCTGCTGCAAAAAAAGTTGTTCTGGCGCATCTTTCTTTAATTTAAATAATTGGCTTAATTTACTCAGCATAGACATCTAATCATGGTTCTTCACTCAAGCTTATTGTAGTTCTAACTGCTACCTTTTGTTAGCGTGTATCGGCTAAAAAGTATAAAAGCAGCGCATTGACTACTTTTATACCTATATATAGTTATAAATGTCCTAGCTAAATTATGCTAAAGGTACAACCGTAGGCGTCACTTCAGCAGCCAAGTTTCAAATGAGAAAATGTGACCTAAGGGTTATTAAGTCAACAACCCTTTCTCCAATACCACTTGCTGAATTGTTTTGTTTTTCCGCAATACACTGTTTGCCCATTTCATCACATTTCACATGACCTAAAATTGGATCAAACAAAGTCACCATACCAACACTACACATGACTACATCAAAGCATACGTATTCATTGGCTTGAATACATTTGGTATTTAAGGCTGCAATACCATTAATAAGTGACTAAAATGCAGCGCCGTTGGATAGACATCATTGGTCGATTGAGATTTATTGACAAGGTCATTTGAGTGAATAACCTCGTATTTACCTTTAAAAGGAATAGATGCTCCAATGCAAGATTGGTCAACACTTCGTTGCCATTCATATTAATTGAGGTACCCGCTCCACCTTGATAAACATCTATAGGGAAAAGCGTATGTCCAACTTTCAGAAGTTTGGCTCAATTGATCACATGCCACCGCAATGGTCTACACAATTTCAGCAGAGATTTTGCCAAATGTGCAGTTAATTTGTGCCGACTCTTTTTTCACTTGCGCCAAACACGCAGAAAATGCCATTGATTTCCTACTTCCTAATTAAAAATTTGAAAGTTTTCCAATGCACTCAAAGTAAGAATGCCGTAACAGAATTAGGTTTATGATGAAATATTCATCTTTTTCACCTATTTCATGACTGTAAATACATTTCATAAATGAAACACTTTATATATAAATGCGCCTATTTTGTAGGTAATGTAATTTTTCGTAAGCAATAAAAAATCAAAAATTATAATTAGCCTGCTGATTTTACGTAGTAAAAGCTTAAAATATCATATACCCTATAAAAAAGAATAATAATTGACCAATAAACAACATATTTTCAACAACTTATTGTTTAATTTTAAAAAACAATTAATAATTACACAAAACATACAAAAACACCTCACAACTGTTACAGAGTGTAATTTTATTTTTATGCTTGAATCGCCGTCTCAAACAAAGCGATTAAAAAATCTCCCAAGTCGGATTTTGCCAAGGAATGCCTATGAGTCAAATTAACCCCACCCTCGTCACATTTTTAGTTTATATCATTGCCATGGTTGGCATCGGTTTGTATGCATACAAGTCCACAAACAACTTTGATGATTACATCTTAGGTGGTCGTAGCTTAGGAAGTGTAGTTACTGCGCTTTCTGCAGGTGCATCAGACATGAGTGGCTGGTTACTGATGGGCTTACCGGG
>CAZYBY010000204.1:0-2047 GCA_964645385.1 uncultured Sphingobacterium sp. | reverse complement strand
AAATATATTATTCCAACTACCAACTACTAGCTATCAGGAATCAGCTACCAATTAAAAAAAAAATGAGACCGAGTTTCGACAACATATACATGAATCTTGCGGCAGAGCTTGCTCAGCGTTCGCATTGTATAAAAGCACAAGTTGGTGCAGTATTAGTAAAGGATACAAGAATTATTTCCATTGGATACAATGGCCCACCAGCAGGTACACATAATTGTGATGAGGAATGGCCTGAACAAGGTTGCCCCAGAGATTCGAAAGGTAGTTGCTCATTGGCATTGCATGCAGAAGAAAACGCAATCTTATTTGCAGCTAAAAATGGTTCAACATTGGAAGGAGCTACTCTTTATACTACCTTATCGCCATGTATTTCTTGTGCTAGATTAATATTCTCTTCAGGAATAAAACACGTGTTTTATCAGAAATCATACGCTGAGTATAAAGGACTACCGAGTGATGAAGGGGTAGACTTTCTAAAGAAATTCGGGGTTGATGTTAAAAAATTCAATTCCTAAGGAAAATCAAGTAAAATCGAAAATTCGATAGTTCTAAAATTCGATATTTCGATTAACTTTGTGCCATGCCTGAAAAAATTATAATCCTCGATTTTGGCTCTCAATACACACAATTGATTGCCCGTAGAGTACGAGAACTCAATGTTTATTGCGAAATCCATCCGTACAATAAAGTCCCTAGCTTAAATGCTGATGTAAAAGGGGTTATTTTATCTGGAAGTCCGCACTCTGTTCGTGAAGAAGAAGCTCCAGAAGTTGATTTTCAGAGCATTTCGGCAAATTACCCTTTATTAGGTGTATGTTACGGCGCTCAATTAATCGCTCAAAAATCTGGCGGTAATGTAATGCCATCAAAAATTAGAGAATACGGAAGAGCAAACTTAAGTTTTGTAAACCACGATAATAATTTGCTTGCCGCTGTAAGTCCAAACTCTCAAGTATGGATGTCGCACGGTGATACCATTTCAGAAGTCCCTTCAAACTTTGAAATTATTGCAAGTACTGATTCTGTTAAAGTTGCAGCGTATCATGTAAAAGGCACTAATACTTATGGAATTCAATTCCATCCAGAAGTTACTCATTCTACAGAAGGAAAGCATTTATTGTATAATTTCTTAGTGGGTATTTGTGGTTGTAAACAAGACTGGACACCTGATTCTTTTATCGAATCGACTATAGAGGAATTAAAGAATAAAATTGGCGACGACAAAGTAATCTTAGGATTATCGGGTGGCGTCGATTCATCTGTAGCGGCTGTATTATTACACAAGGCTATTGGTGCTAATCTTCATTGTATTTTTGTTGATAACGGATTACTTCGTAAAAATGAATTTGAAGAAGTATTAGAATCATATAAACACATGGGCTTAAATGTTCGTGGAGTAGATGCTAAAGAATTATTTTATTCAGCATTAAAAGGTTTATCTGATCCAGAATTAAAACGTAAAGCAATTGGTAAAGTATTCGTCGATGTATTCGATGAAGCTTCACATACTGTTGAAAATGCTAAATGGTTAGGACAAGGTACGATCTATCCTGATGTTATCGAGTCGGTTTCTGTTAAAGGGCCATCTGCTACTATCAAATCTCACCATAATGTTGGTGGCTTGCCAGATTATATGAAATTGAAAGTAGTAGAACCACTAAATACATTATTTAAAGATGAGGTTAGAAGAGTAGGACATAGCTTAGGCATCGATCCGAAAATTTTAAATAGACATCCTTTCCCTGGTCCGGGTTTAGCAATCCGAATTTTAGGAGAAATTACTAAAGAAAAAATTGCTACCTTACAAGAAGCTGATGCTATCTATATCGAGAATTTAAAAAATTCTGGATGGTATGATAAAGTATGGCAAGCAGGTGCTATTTTCTTACCAATTCAATCGGTAGGAGTAATGGGAGATGAGCGTACTTATGAGCATGTAATTGCATTAAGAGCAGTTGAATCTCTAGATGGTATGACAGCCGATTGGTCGCATTTACCATACGATTTGTTAGCAAAAATTTCTAACGATATTATAAACAAAGTAAAA
>CAZYBY010000203.1:0-2933 GCA_964645385.1 uncultured Sphingobacterium sp. | reverse complement strand
CTTTGCACTGATTGAATTTAATTTTGCTTTAATATTTGCTGTATTATTCGCTCGAATTGGCGATTCTAATTTCGTGTCTTTACAATCATTTGCATTTAATGGCGATAAACTTCCGAATACTCTTAATCCAATTTCTAAGTTTGGAATTTTTTGTAAAGAGTCGAGCATACTCGAGATGATTGCCTTGGAAGCTCTGAATCTGTTAGTTTCTCCCCAATTGTTGGTCATACTACCTGATGCATCTAATACAAACAACAATCTGGTTTTCACAACTGGTTTTGCAGGAGTTTGCGCTTGCAAAAAATTGCAAGTAAGAATAAAGATCAGTATGAAAATTATTTTTCTCATTCTTAAAAATTAATACTTGTAGAAACTCCAGATACTATACTTATTTTTTTACTTACAAAAGACTTACTTGTTGTACTTGCTTTTGCACGATAACTTATTTCGTAGTTACCCGGCTGAAGACTTACAACATCTTTTGTGCTATTAACATCTATTGTATAAATTTTTTCTAATTCGTTTTTGCTATTCCTTTTGTAGATGAATAAATAACCTGCAGCTTTATTTATTTGAAGCATCCCCGGATTTACAATGTTTAATGCTTTTGTTTGAGATTGTAAAATATCAATTTGTTCAAACTTTGTAATTGGAGTAGTTAATACATCTATATCGTATGTACCGATGATATATGGTATTGTAGTGTTTAAATCTTGAACATTGATAATCTTGCCGTTTTGCTTAATAATACATTTAATGCTTTTTGCTTTTGTATTTCCAAGCATAGTTAGTTTTAGTGAGCCTTGTGGAGTTTCAATTGCTTTTATCACATGTTTCCCTTGAACTAATTCTACATCGTGAATAGTTTTAGAGGGATGTGTGTGAACTTTAATTTGATATTTAATACTTGGGTCTACAAATAATGTGTCGGGCTGATTATAAGCGTTTAGCGTATGATAGAAATTGTATTTTAATGCTGAAGTGTTTTCATTAAAAAAACTCATGGCAACATTTGTTTCGGTAGCTTTATCATTTACGTTTAATAAATTTACCTGTAAACTTGTAGGGTTAAGCATAGAGGTAATCACTACGTTTGCGATTTGTGCTTGACTTATATTTTCAGATTCTTGTATGTCGAAAATTTGGCCAACACATTCGAAAGATTTTTTTTGTTCGGGAGTTAATCCTAATCCAACGATATACGGACGTAAATAAATTCCTGCAGATTGTAATTTTCTACTTGCCTCACATGCATCACCCTCACAATTTTCAAACCCATCAGAAATTAAAATGATTACCGAACGTTGTTCTGTTTTTGTTAATGGAAAATCATTTACCGCAGATTCTAATGATAATGCAATAGGAGAATAACCTTTAGGTGCAATGCGATCAAGGGTTTTAGGTAAATTTAATTGATTGTTCGGATTGAATGGGAGTTCCAATTTTGTGTCCTTACAATCCAATAAACTTTTATCTTTTTGATGACCAAATACACGAACTGCAAATGGAATATTTTCACGACTTAAACTATCTGATAGATGGCTTAATATTTTTTTCGCCATATCCATTTTTGTAGTTTCTTTCCACTTTCCATTCATACTGCCTGAGGCATCAAGAATAAAAAGCACACGAGTTGGTTTCTGTGTGCTTTTGATTTGAGAATAGGAATTACTTGCAACTAAAAATAGTAATGCAAATAAAATTAAATATCGTGTACGAAGAGTGTATTGATGCTTGATCAAAATATAATTTTGATTAGTAATCAGTTAATGTTTCTTCTAATTGAGCTAAGGCTTGAGCTAACTGTTCGTTATTTGGTGCAACACCATGCCATTTATGAGATCCCATCATGAAATCTACTCCAGCTCCCATTTCAGTTTTCATTAAAATCAAAACTGGTTTGCCTTTTCCTGTATGTGATTTAGCAATTGCTAATGTTTCTACTACATTTTGCATGTTGTTTCCATCCATCTCCAATACATCCCATCCGAAAGAAACCCATTTAGATTTAATATCACCTAAAGAAAGCACTTGTTCTGTAGAACCATCAATTTGTTGGCCATTTAAATCGATAGTAGAGATGATATTATCTATTTTATTATGTGAAGCATACATTGCTGCTTCCCAAATCTGACCTTCTTGTAATTCACCATCACCGTGTAATGTGTAAACAATATACTGATCTTTATTTAGTTTTTTTACATGAGCTGCTCCTAAAGCAACGGACAAACCTTGGCCTAATGAACCTGAAGCAACACGAACACCAGGAAGATGTTCAGCAGTTGTAGGGTGACCTTGTAAACGAGTATCTAATTTACGGAATGTACTTAGTTCTTTAACAGGAAAATAACCACTTCTTGCTAATACTGAATACCAAACAGGTGAAATATGTCCGTTCGATAAAAAGAATAAATCCTCATTTTTGCCATCCATTGTAAATTCAGTTTTGTGATTCATTACTTCAAAATATAATGCTGTAATGAAATCCGCGCAACCTAAAGAACCTCCTGGGTGACCGCTTTGACAAGCGTGAACCATTCTAACGATATCTCTACGTACTTGAGAGGCAATTTTTTCTAATTCAGATACTGATGACATATGGGTTTAATTAAGCTTCAAAAATAACAAAATATTACGATAAGCAAAGCGAGAATGGGCTTCTGTAATTAGTTTAAGAAAATTGTAACTTTTATATAAAACTAGCGTTAAACATAGAAAAAGGTAATTTAATTTAGTTTAGTTAGGTTAAAAGCTTCGAGAAATCGAGGCTTTTATTTTTTTCTGTCTAAACTAGAAAATACCAAATCGTTCAAATAATCAATTATTTCATTCTCTTCCTTTTGCTTACCAAAATCGGTAAGCGATGGTAAATGATACATGAAGAAATTCTGGAAATGAGCCATTTCTACAATGGTTGAAGCTAGCGATTTAGG
>CAZYBY010000202.1:0-6369 GCA_964645385.1 uncultured Sphingobacterium sp. | reverse complement strand
TCTATATGTTTTAGCTAAAATTGACGCTGCTGCAATCGACATGAATTTTGAATCTCCTTTCACAATACATAAATGATCAATATTAGGGTAAGCTTTAAATCGATTCCCATCAATTAATAATAATTCAGGAGTTACTTTAAGCTGTTTTATAGCTTTATGCATTGCCAAGAAAGATGCGTTTAATATATTGATCTCATCTATTTCAGTTTGAGAGCAGATCCCTACAGCGTATGCAATAGACTCTTTTTCAATAACTTCTCTTAATAAATATCGATTACTCTCCGATAATTGCTTCGAGTCGTTTAATAACTCATGTTCGAAACCATTAGGTAATACGACAGCTGCAGCAAACACTGGGCCTGCTAAACATCCCCTACCTGCTTCATCGCAGCCTGCTTCTATTAATTTATTTTGATAAGATAACTGTAACATATAGTGGCTTCAAATTTAAAATTTATCTTTGTCAATTAACTATTTCTTTATGTCGCAAGAATTTAAATACAGAGAACTACTTTATAACGATTATTTCAATAGCCAATCCGGAAGAACATTCCACTTAGATATTGAGAAAAAATTAATTACCGATAGTCGTACACTGAATAAAGAAATTCTTCCGCTTATGCCAAGCGACAAAAATGCTGCAATTCTAGACATGGGATGCGGGTTTGGCTCTTTAATCTACACTCTAAAAAAGAACGGATACAAAAATCTTAAAGGAATTGATTTAAGTGCAGGGCAAGTAAAAGTTGCACATGAAATCGGTTTAAATGAAATAGAACTTCAAGATTTATTGCCTTATTTAAAAAATCATACCTCTACTTTTGATGTAATTACAGGGATAGATATTATTGAACACTTTAGTAAAGATGAGCTTGTGGAGGTATTAACTTGCGTGAAAAACGCCTTAAAACCTAATGGGATAGCTATTTTCAGAACACCAAATCTTGATGCACCTTTTGCAAGTTTATTTTCAAATGGGGATTTCACTCACGAAAATTACATTAATTACTCATCAGCAAATCAATTAATGTTATCAATGGGTTTCAAAGATATCATAGTAAAAGACTCTGTTATGGAAGCTAGTGGATTTGTGAAAGAGATTTTCAGGAAATTCACTTGGTTTTTCATGAAGTCGTTCATCAAACTTCTTTTATTCTCAACAGCAAGAACTACAAGAGCAATGGTTTTTAGCCCAAACTTAGTAATAAAAGTAACTAAAGCTAACTAAGCAATTCTGAGATTTTTTGTTGAACTTCTAATTCAGTAATCATATCCATACAAGTATTGTCAGGTCGAACACAATGAATCTGATCGCAAGGATTACAATCTAATACATGATGTATATATGTTGAGTTTAATCCCCATGGATAAAATGTAATAGGAACTCCAGGTCCATACAGTCCGATGCTTTTACATTTACTCGCTGTTGCAATATGCAACGGACCACTCTCATTTCCAACAAACAACTTTGCCTTAGAACTTAAAGTTGCAAAGGCACTCAAACTAAAATCGCCTGCAACATTTAAAGTGTTAAATGGAATCTTATCTTGAATATTTCTAATCGATTCTCGATCCATTTTATCTCCTGCAAATACAATTTCAAATCCGTATTTATCATGTACATATTTTGCCAAGCTTGCAAATTTATCAGGGTTCCATTTACGTAATGCTCTTCTAGCCTCGCAATGAAAAATTGCAAATGAACCGAGTTTGTTCGAAGCAATAAAATCATCAACTAGCTTTGTGTCTTCATCCGAATGATAGATATTAATTTTTATATCCTGAGGTAATTTCTGAAGAACGGGTTCTATAATTTGAAGATTCGTAATCACCTCATGTTTTTGACCGCCTGAAAGTTTATTTCTTAATCGTATTGCCCCTCTATCCACACGATATTTAGCCCCATTAAACAATGCAAATCGAATAGATTCAAATGTGCCTCGCAAATCAACAACTAAATCGTATTTACCATTTAACTCAGATTTACTAGTAACAATTTTATTCAAGTGAGGGTCTGAGTTTACTAATGGAACGATGAAAGACTTACACCAAAGCGTTATTTCAGCATTAGGATATTCGTTTTTGAGCAACTCAAATACATGTAAAGCATTCACCATATCTCCAATTTCATCGAGTTTAACCACTAAAATTCTCTTGAAATCAATTGTATGGGGGTTCTTGTTTTTATTTATCCATTTCGAACAAATGATACCACTGGCATAAATAAAATCTTCCTTCTTCATTTAAAATAAACCTTTCGAAATGTATAATTACAAAATTAATTTAATTTATTTGTGTAAGATATAATATGCAAAGAAAATTCTTACTTAACTTAATCCTTATTATCGTCATTAATTTGATGATTAAACCCTTGTATATATTTGGGGTTGAGTTGCATGTTCAAAATTTACTTGGCTCCGAAAGCTATGGATTATATTATTCATTATTCAACCTAAGCTTTATTTTCAGCTTTATTATCGACCCAGGTATCACCAATTATAACAACAGACATATTGCTCAAAATGTACATTTATTAAGCAATTCCTTTTCTAAAATTAGTATTACTAAAATTATACTTTCTCTTATCTATTGCCTAGCTATTGCTGTTTATGCTTTAAGTATTGGTTATAACTCCTATGAATGGCAATTATGTGGATTGCTTGTATTCGGACAAATTTTCAATTCATTCACCCTTTATAATCGCTCAAACTTAGCAGGGTTGCACTTCTTCAAAACAGATACTTTTATTTCAATTTTAGATAAATTGATTATGATCGTTCTTTGTGCACCAGTCGTATTTTTCGGTTTATTTAGAGATGTATTTGATATTCGATTTTTCGTGTTACTTCAAACCTTATCGTTTGCAGGTTCAGCAATAGTTTCCTTTTATTTCGTTAAGAAACATACCGAATTCTTTAATTTTAAAATTACAATTGATGATATTAAAGAGATTCTAAAAAATAGTTACCCCTATGCAATTCTTGCTAGTTTAATGCTCATCTATACGAAATCTGATACAGTTTTAATTAAAGAATTATATCCTAATGGAAACGAGCAAGTGGGTATATACGCTGCTGCCTATAGATTAATAGATGCCTTAAACATGATTGCGGTGTTATTCTCAGGCCTATTGTACCCTATATTCTCTAGGATGATTAAAGAGAAAGAAGATATTAATGCATTGGTTAAAACTGCTTTTTCAATTTTAGTACTCCCTTCAATTATTTTAGCAATATTTTCATCGATGAATGCTAATGGAATATTGTTCTTTTTAAGTGATAATCATGCTGAGGAATCTGCTGATGTGTTTAGAATTATCATTTACAGCTTCATTTTTATTTGTAATGGATACGTTTTCGGCACTTTACTTACTGCGAATGGAAATATTAGGCTTTTAAATCAAATTGCGCTTGCAGGAGTAATATTAAATATCGCATTGAATATCATCTACATACCTACTTATGGTGCAATGGCATCAGCCTATATTTCGATAATTACATTTGGATTTGTTACTACTATGCAAATGATTTACGCATTTAAATATTTCAATTTTAAGCTGAATATCAATAGTTTAACAATGGGAATACTATCTTCAATTCTCATCTTCATTATCTATTATTTTGTAAATCATATCGATATAAATTGGATGTACAAATTAATTATAGGTTTCATTTTGTCTATACTAATTCTCTGGTTTTGTCGTTTATTGCCATTTATGGCACTAAGTACACTTATCAAAGGCAGTAGATAAGTTCAAATTTATTTTACCTTTGCGATATTAATAACCTAATATAAATGAATAACGAAAACCAACAGTCATACTCTATTGATGTGTTAAATTTTATCAAATTAGTATGGAAGTGGAAGATTCCAGTAATCTCAATAAGTGTTTTAGCAGGAATATTGACTTTTATTTTTACAGGACCAAGTTTCGTAACTCCACTTTACAAAGCCAATGTAATTTTTTATCCAACTTCTAATACAAATTTATCCACTACCATTTTAGCTGAACCAGGTACTCAAGGATACGGCTTATTGCAGTTCGGAAATGATGAAGATGGAGAGCAGCTATTGCAAATTTTAAAATCGGATGAGATGAAAAACAACATTATCATCAAATTCGAACTTGCGGGTCATTATGGTTTAGATACAAATAAACAAGTATCTATGTTAGGACTTAGAAATTTATTCAACAATAATCTAGAAGTAAAACAAACAGAGTACAAAGCTATTGAAGTAATTGTATATGATAAAGATCCTCAAACAGCTGCTGATATTGCGAACTATATAGCTAACTATGCTGATCATCAGAAAAATGATATTCAAAAGATAAAAGCTAAAGAAGCATTAACAATTATAGAGAACGAATACTTCAAGCAAAAATCTATCATGGATTCGATGAATAGGGTTTTAGCAAAATTAAGACAAGAAGGTATTTACGATTACTTTGGTCAGATTGCTGATCTCAATGAATCCGTTACAATAAACACGGTTAGATTAGAACAAGAAGAAGCATTGTTAAAGGTATATGAGCAAAATAAAAACAGTTTGCCAGATACTTTAATTATAAAATCCAGAGCTAGAGTCGCAGGTTACAAGGCTGCTATAAATTCTTTAAAACCAAGTTTAGATAAATTAAAACAACATGGTGGTGATTACATCAACAATGTAAATGATTTAGAGCTTGAGCGTAAAAAATTAGTAAGTACTAAATCTAGATACGAAAGTGCAAAAATGGAATTTGAAAGTGCATTACCACAAAAATTTGTGATCAATGCTGCAGAACGCCCTGAAGTACCAGCAAAGCCTAGAAGAGTATTACTTTCTGCTGCATTAAGTATTTCTACATTTATTTTAGCATTAATTATCGTAGCTCTAATTGAAGCATTTCCAACAATTAGAAGAAAACTAGCTTGAACAAGATCAGGAACATAGGGAAGAACGAATATCTTTTCTTTTTTAGTTCATTATTGATATTCATTGGAGTAAGCATTATTGGCATTTGGAAAGATGTGCCATATCTAAGCTTCATACCTCCAATAATCCTATTTGCTTTTTTCAGCTTCTCGAATTATAAATTTGTCTTTTATGCCATGCTTGCTAGTCTAGCCATGTCGATGGACATTTCATTCGGATCTCTTTCTTTATCAACTCCAGCCGAACCATTGTTAATGGTTGCTACTGGCATTTGGTTTGTATTGCTTATAAACAAACGATCTGAAATAAAAAAATATCTAAATAATCCACTCGTTATAATAATTATACTTCAACTGATTTTATTCGGATTGAATATTTTTATCTCGAAAGAACCCATCTTATCGTTAAAATATTTACTAGCAAAACTATGGTTCTTCGGCGGTTTTATTTTTCTTCCATTGCTTATACTTAGAAATGAAAAGTCGTACAAAACGGCATTCTGGAGTTTCTTTATACCATTAATGATTTCTGTATTGTATACGATTGTTAATCATGCAATGAAAGGATTTAGTTTTGAAGATGTTAATCCTTCCGCACGACCACTTTACGCTAACCATGTAATATACGCTTGTACATTAGGATTAACACTCCCATTTAGTATTGCAGCACTGGGTTGGTACAAAGAAAAAACCTTTGTGAAAATTTTCTTATCTACCTGTATTCTCATTTTAATTTTTGCAATTATTACTGCATTCACAAGAACAACTTGGATTGCTGTAATTGCTGCAGGTGCAAGCATTTTTATTTTCCGTACGAAGTTTTTAAAACTTAGCATTCTTGCCGGTATTATTGGAGTTTTTGCCTTTACTTATCATTTAATAGACGATAACTATTATATGAAGTACGCCCCGAATTTCAATAAAACAATTTTTAATAAAGACGACTTCGGGAAACATATGGAAGCTACCGTTGAACTAAGCGATGTTTCGGGTATGGAACGAGTATATCGTTGGGTTGCTGCTGCAAATTTAATTCAACATAATTTCTGGACAGGCACTGGGAACAACACCTTTTATCCTACTTATAAAGAGTATGCGAATCCCGCATTTATTACTTGGGTAAGCGACAATCCAGAAGGTTCGAGTACTCATAATTATTTCCTTTTAGTGTTTTGCGATCAGGGAATTTTTGGGTTGCTATTATTCGTAGCATTATACATTTGGGCAATGTTAAAAACGAAAGTTGTTTATAATTTAACAAATGATAAGTTCATCAGAACATTGATGACCACTTGTTTTGCAACTTTGATCTTATTTTTAGTACATCTATTTCTTGGAGATATGGTGGAGGTTGAAAAGAATGGTGGAATTTTCTTTTTAATAATCGCAATGATTATTGCATCTGAATATAAAGTGAAATCAGAATTGAAACTTAATTCTTCTGATCAAATGC
>CAZYBY010000201.1:0-13444 GCA_964645385.1 uncultured Sphingobacterium sp. | reverse complement strand
TGACCACCCACAACCACACCGTGTAAATCGTTAGATGAGCAATTTAATTGTTGAGATAAATAATATTTAAAACGAGCGCTATCAAGAATACCACCCATACCAATAATTCTGTTCTTAGGCAAACCACTTGATTTCAATGCTAAGTAAGTCATTGTATCCATTGGGTTTGAAATAACCACAATAATTGCATTTGGAGAATATTTCAAGATGTTTTCTGTAACACCTTTAACAATACCTGCATTAATACCAATTAATTCTTCACGTGTCATGCCTGGCTTACGTGGAATTCCTGATGTAATTACTGCAACATCAGTTCCTGCAGTTTTTGAATAATCGTTTGTACTTCCAACGATTTTAGTATCGAAGCCTAATAAGGCAGCTGTCTGCATCATATCCATGGCCTTACCTTCTGCAAAACCTTCTTTGATGTCTACTAAAACTAACTCTTGGCAAAGCTCTTTACGAGCGATATTATCGGCACAAGTTGCACCTACTGCACCAGCACCTACGACAGTGATTTTCATAATGTTTTATTAATGATATTTTAGATGCGCGAATATAGATAAGATTCATTAGTTTATGAAACCTTTTCTTATTTTCGAACAAAAATTAAGTGCTTTTTATGTCGAGGAAAATATTAGTAACGGGAAGTAATGGGTTATTAGGTCAAAAACTTACAGACTTAATTCGTTATCATTCAGATTTTGAACTAATTGCAACATCTAAAGGTGCAAACAGACATCCAGTTTCAGAAGGTTATGTTTACGAGGAATTAGATGTAACAAATTATAATGATTTACATCAAGTAATTTCAAAGTATCAGCCCTATGCCGTAATCCATACTGCTGCTATGACTAATGTAGATCAGTGCGAAACAGAAAAGGAAGCCTGTCAAAAACTCAACGTCGACTCCGTAGCTCATTTAATAAAACTTTCAGAGCTATTTCCATTCTACTTGGTTCATTTGTCAACTGACTTTATTTTTGATGGTACATCTGGGCCATATGAAGAAACTGATGCGCCTAATCCATTGAGTTTATACGGACATTCTAAGAATGATGCTGAACAATTACTACTATCTTCTAATTCTAATTATTCAATTTTAAGAACCATTATAGTATATGGTGTTGCAGCTGCAATGAGCAGATCGAACATTGTACTTTGGGCAAAAGGTGCTTTGGAAAAAGGTAGCCCGATTAAAGTAGTAAATGATCAATTCAGAATGCCTACGCTAGCCGAAGACCTTGCAAATGCTTGTATTCTAGCAATTGAAAAGAGAGCACAAGGTATTTTCCATATTTCTGGTAAAGATTATATGAGTGTAATAGAAATGGTTAGAAGAATTGCCAAATTTTTCAATCTCGACGAAAGTATTATCGAAGAAACTGATTCTACTACCCTAAATCAAGCAGCACCTCGTCCGCCTAAAACTGGTTTTGTTTTAGATAAAGCGATAAAAGAATTGGGCTATAATCCACATAGTTTTGAAGAAGGACTAGCTATCGTTCAAAAACAATTACTTACAAATTAAGTTATTCATTATAAAAACATCCAAAAATTATGAGCATCAAAGTTGGTCAAGAAGCCCCAGATTTCAGTTTATATAACACTGAAAAGAAAGAAGTAAAATTATCAGATCTGCGTGGAAAGAAAGTGATTATTCATTTCTTCCCTCAAGCATTCACAGGAACTTGTACTACACAATTATGTACAATGCGCGACAATTTGAATTACTATACAAATTTAAATGCTGTTGTATTAGGCATATCAGTAGATTCAATTTTCACATTAGCTAAATTCAAAGAAGTTGAAAGCTATAACTTCGATTTATTATCTGACTTCAATAAAGAAGTATCTCGTTTGTACGGTTCTATTTATGAAGATTGGATTCTAAACATGAAAGGTGTTTCTAAAAGAGCAGCATTTGTTATAGACGAAAATGGTATAGTTACTTATGCTGAAGTATTAGAGTCGGCAGGTGATTTACCTGATTTTAGCAAAATTGAAGCAATTGTAGCGTAATTGGAATCGGGTATCGGGTATCAAGTATTGAGTATTTCTCGATTCACGATACTCGATACACGATACTAAAAAAAAGATTTGTCTTGCAAATCTTTTTTTTATGGCTATATTTGCAGCCCTCGAGAGATTGTTTTCGAGTTATTGAAAGAATGTTGGACCCGTAGCTCAATTGGATAGAGCATCTGACTACGGATCAGAAGGTTTGGGGTTCGAATCCCTACGAGTCCACGAAAGCCCGAAATAAATTTCGGGCTTTTTTGTTTAACCAAAACTATAGGAATATGTTAAACCTAGTACTTTTCGGCCCTCCTGGAGCAGGTAAGGGAACCCAATCTGAAAAACTGATTGCAAAATATCAGCTTGTACATTTGTCAACTGGCGATATCTTAAGAAATGAAATCGCAAATGGTACGACTTTAGGATTAGAAGCTAAAAAGCTAATGGACCAAGGTGTATTAGTACCAGACGAGGTAGTGATTGGAATGATTAGCAATAAGCTAGATGCAAATAAAGATGCTAAAGGCTTTATTTTCGACGGATTCCCAAGAACAGTAGCTCAGGCAGAGGCCTTGGATGTACTTTTAACATCAAAAGGTTCATCAATCTCTAAGATGATTGCACTTGAAGTAGAGCACGACGAACTTAAAAAGCGTTTACTTTTAAGAGGTAAAGATTCAGGAAGAGCAGATGATGCGAACACAGAAATCATAGAGAACAGAATTAAAGAATACTTAAACAAAACAGCTCCTGTAGCTGATTTCTATAAGTCGCAACATAAGTTTGAGTCTATTAATGGAATCGGTACTATCGAGGAAATTTTTGATTCAATCTGTAGTAAAATATAGAACAAAAGTGCTAATGTGCTAATGTGAAAATTTGTTAATACATATTAAACATTAACACAAATGTCCTGAGTGTTCGGGATTAAAAAATTTAAAAAATGTCAGGTTCCAACTTCGTTGATTACGTAAAAATTTGCTGTCGCTCTGGAGCGGGAGGTAGTGGCTCGTACCACTTACATCGCGATAAGAAAACAGCAATGGGTGGACCCGATGGTGGTGATGGTGGTAGAGGTGGGCATATTATTCTTCGCGGGAATAAGCAGTTCTGGACTTTATTACACTTGAAATACCGTAAGCACGTAATTGCTGAAGCTGGTGTTTCGGGCCAAGGTGGTTTAAGAACTGGTAAGCGTGGTGAAGATGAAATCTTAGAAGTTCCTTTGGGAACCATCGCCCGTGATGCTGAAACCGGTGAAGTAGAATTCGAAATTACAGAAGACGGACAAGAAAAAATATTGTTAGCTGGCGGAAGAGGTGGATTAGGAAACTGGCATTTCAGAACATCTACAAACCAAACCCCTCGTTATGCTCAACCAGGTGAAGAAGGTCGTGAATCTTGGAAAATTTTAGAACTTAAAATTTTAGCTGATGTTGGTTTAGTCGGATTTCCGAATGCTGGTAAATCAACATTGCTTTCTGTCGTTAGTGCTGCAAAACCTGAAATCGCGGATTATCCTTTTACTACGCTCGTTCCAAATTTAGGTATCGTTTCTTATCGAGATAACAAATCTTTCGTAATGGCAGATATCCCTGGAATTATTGAAGGAGCCTCTCAAGGAAAAGGTTTAGGGATTCGATTCCTTCGTCATATCGAACGAAACGCTGTGCTCCTATTTATGGTTCCAGCGGATAGTAAGGATATACATAATGAATATAAAATATTGTTAAGCGAGCTTGAACAGTATAACCCTGAATTACTTCTTAAACCTAGAATGTTAGCCATCACTAAATCAGACTTGTTGGATGACGAGCTTATTCAGGAAATAAAACAAGACTTACCTAAAATCCCTCATATTTTTATCTCTTCAGTTGCTCAACAAGGTATTCTTACTTTGAAAGACATGTTGTGGAAAGAAATAAATGCTATGTAACGTAACTTTTAAGAGTTCTATACGTACAACATATAATCTACAATTATTAAACATTGCATACACCTAAACGAATTCTAGTCGTAGAAGACGACGATATTGGTCAATTCTTAATTAAAAAAATGACAGATGATCTTGGCTATGAATCGATCATAGTATCCAATGGACTAGAAGCATTGTCAATATTAGAAATTGAGAAATTCGATATCATCATTATGGACATCGAAATGCCCATTCTAAATGGCTTCGAAACTACAAAACGTATTCGCTCTAGCGAAAATCCTACTCTAAAAAGCATTCCCATCATTGGAATTTCTGCAAATCCACTAGAAAATGAGCTTCAGCCTTATATCGATAAGGGTATGAATGATTACATTTCCAAGCCTATCCACGAATTGGAATTGAAAGAAAAGCTTGAAAAACAGTACTAAAAATTAAAATAATTTATTCTTAGTGATTATTTTGCTTGTTTATGGGAATATTATAATTTTGGGAATACTAAACTAATCCCATGCAAAATAGCTCTTATAAAATTTTTGTAGTTGAAGACGATTTATGGTACAGTAAATACTTGAACCATCAATTATCCTTAAATCCAGAATACGAAGTAAAAATCTTTAACGATGCAAAATCATTTTTAGCAGCGATGCATGAAATGCCAGACATCATCACATTAGATTATAATCTTCCGGATATGAATGGTTCGGAGATTTTGAAAAAAATAAAATCTATTTCTCCTAGAACAAATGTGATTATTATTTCTGGCCAGGAAGACATTCAAACAGCAATCAATTTATTAAAAGATGGTGCTTATGATTACATCACTAAAGATGATAATACGAAAAACAGAATCTTTAACATCATACAGCATATACGTGAAAACATTGGGCTTCAAAATGAATTACAACAGCTTCGTGAAGAAGTAATCGAGAAATACGATTTCGAAAAAAATATTATTGGCAATAGCCCATCTATAAAGAAAACATATACATTAATACAAAAGGCTTGCGAAACAAACATCAACGTATCTATTACAGGAGAAACAGGTACAGGAAAGGAATTAGTAGCAAAAACAATTCACTTCCAATCTAAGCGCAACAAAATGCCATTTGTAGCAGTAAACGTTGCAGCAATTCCTAGAGATTTAATTGAGAGTGAATTATTCGGACACGAGAAAGGTGCATTTACTGGTGCAAATGGAAGAAGAATTGGTAAGTTTGAAGAAGCTCATAAAGGGACATTATTTTTAGATGAAATTGGAGAGTTCGACTTGAACCTTCAATCGAAATTATTACGAGTTTTACAAGAACGTGAAATTACAAGAATTGGTAGCAATAGCATAGTAAATGTTGATGTAAGGATTATTACAGCAACGCATAAAAATTTAGCAGAAGAGGTAAAAGCTGGAAGATTTAGAGAGGATTTATATTATCGACTAATTGGTTTACCAATCAATCTTGCACCGCTTCGCGAGCGAAATCACGATGTACTTTTAATTGCTAAACATTTCATTCAAACATTCTGTAAAGAGAATGGTATAAAACAAAAGCTTTTAAGTGCTGAAGCAAAAGATCGTTTATTAGCATACTCTTTCCCTGGTAATATTAGGGAGTTAAAAGCAATTATAGATTTAGCTATTGTAATGTCTGAATCGGAAACAATTGAAGCTGATGATTTAACATTTTTACGAAGTGCTGAACCGGACGACTTTTTATTAGAAGAACTTACACTCGATGAATACAATCAAAAGATTATTCAATATTTCTTAAACAAAAACAATGGAAATGTATTAACCGTTGCGAATAAACTAGATATTGGAAAATCTACGATTTACAGGTATATCCAAGAGGGTAAAATAAAAATTAGTAAATAAGAAAAACCGCAGTTGAGTTTTCACTCAAGCTGCGGAACGTTTATGAACTATTAAATCTTATTTATTTTTTGAGTGTAGATGGTTTTACCATCGTTGATACTCAAGATGTAAAATCCTGCATTCAAATTACTAATATCGATTCCTTTTTCAGAGTTGTAATTCGATTCTGTTAGAACCACTTTGCCATCAATTGTGTGAATAATTACCTCAGCATTTTCTACAGCTTTTCCATCTTTCATTCGAACATAAACTTGCGCGCTTGAAGGATTTGGGAACACAGATAATTTAGATGTCAATGCTTTTGAGATACCAGTAGATTGGTATGTTACAGCTAAATCATCAAACTTTAATGATGTGCCAATATCGCCTTGGATATAAGAAGCAAAAACATAAATTGAATCTGGAATTACTGATTCGTCCAAGTATTCCACACTTGCTGTAAATGGTTGGTATTCACCATTTGTTACAGTTGCGGCAAATGAACCTACACCTACAATTTCAGAGCTATCGCCAATTGGATTGTATTTAGTTGCATAGATTTCGAACCCTGCCGAACCTAAAGCTCCATCAAATTGAAATACTCCACTTAATGTTGAAACACGCTCAGAAGTACCGAATACAGTAGCTAAATCAGAACCAATATTCATAGTATCAATATGAATATTTACCGCTGTATTGAATGTTATAAAATTAATTTCAGGAGTAATTGGAACTGGAATTCCGAAGAATAAACTAAACATTAATCCATTAACAGGAGTCCAATATTCGGGATGATCGAATAAAATTTGAGAACCAGAAATCGATTCAATCGAATCGGTCGTCCAATTACTAAAACTTCCGTTTTGCATGCCTAAACTAGTTCTAGAAAAGCAAGGAGATTTAGCTTTAATTAAAGTATTAATCTTCGATTTAGGATCTGCAATTCCTTTAGTTACGATTGATTGCGATTGAACAGCTACATTTAATGTAAGTAGTGCTGTGATAAGTAAAAGTATTTTTTTCATCTGTTAAGTATTTTTTATTTACCTAATAGACCATCGAAAATTAACTTACCCCTACTCTATTTATAAATTAATTACAAGCAGCTCCTTTTATTGAAATTTGATTGCCTTTCATCTCATATGTAAAACCATTACTTAGCTCCAAAACATTGAGTACATCAGTGATTTTAGGTTGATTAAATTTACCCGTAAAGTGACAATCAAGGATCTCTGGATTAGCAGTAATTTCAATATTGTAATAACTACTTAACACTGATATTAATTCTGAAATCTCAACATCCTCAAAAATCATTTCTTTTGTTTTCCAACTTAAATAATTCTCACTTGGAGTGATGATTTTTTCTACAGATTTCGCTTCTAAATTTACTTTAGCTGTATAACCAGGTTCTAATTTTACATTTTGTTGATTATCAATTCCAACTTCAACCTTACCTGTTTTAACACTAACTACAATGTTATTAGAGTTTTTACGAGCGAGTATGTTGAAAGAGGTTCCTAAGACTTTAGTATATGCATTCGAAGTATGAATAATAAAAGGATGTGCTTTATCTTTTGTGATTTCAAAAAATGCTTCCCCTTCTAATTTAATTTCTCTTGTTTTTCCTTTAAAAAACTCAGGATATTCGATAGATGTATTGGCATTTAAATACACTTTACTTTTATCTGGAAGAATCACTTCTGTTTGGTCAGATAAGCTAGCCACGCGAACCATTTCCGGAGTAGATAACTGATTTGTATAAATCCATGTAACACCAAGCAACACAACAATTGCAGCAGCAATTCTATAATAAATAGTATTACTACTTTTTCGTAATGGAATCACTTTTGTAGTTTCATTTAAACCTAAATCTTCTTCAACATTTTTCCATGCTGCATCAACATCAGGATTAAATTGATCATCAAGATTTCCTGCATTCCAAATTTTCTGCATTTCTTCGAAATGCTTTGCATTCGCTTCCGACTCATTAATCCAGATAGATAAGAATTTCTCTCCTTCTTCATCTAGTGACCCAACTAATTTTAAGGCAATGAGTTCATCAATATTTTCTGCGTTCATCTTATTCAACGTTTATAGGTTTGATCGTGTGATTGTTATAAGTTGCAATAATGCCGAATCCATTTTTCACATTCGTATGTAAATTACTATACTCAAAAGATGGTATTCCTCCAATACTGCTTTTCTTATTCAAATCAAATTTATAGTATTCTTCATCAACCATAAGCAAATGTAACTCTAAAAACTTCATAATATTTCTTGGAGCCACTTTGCTAGTATATTGTATTGTCATATTTTGGTTAAATCCAGTACCCTCCATGGTTTCAAACTTATTCGGACTTAAATCATCTTGTACAAAATTAAAAGTCTGATGTACCGTATCTATTATTAAATACATCATTTCTGCATCAGCTTTATAATATGCTTTAGTTAAGGATGTGCTATCCTTCCATGTCATGTTTACTTTGTAAGTAATATTTTGTCCGTTTACAATAGAATCAATTCGATATGTAAAATCTAGAGGAACATCTGGCAATGTATTAAATGTAGACTCTGCCCATCTACCATCAGGTGTTGTTGCACGAATGGTGTATGATGTATTTGGCAATAATGTCATTCTCGATGTATATAAATTCTCACTATTATCAAATCTTAGTGTATCTGTAACTGTTCCATCACTTATTACAATCGTACCATTATAAACGGCTGCATCTTTGTTCGGACCAAGTGTTGGTATAGTTTGAGTTAAACTTATTCTGATTAAAGTATCTGATGGAGTTAAGAACCCATTTAAAACTAATTTCGATTCTCCTTCTTTAATATTAATATCAGCATCATACTCATTGCATGCAGTAAGAAACAAAATAAAACTAGATAATATGTATATAAAGTATTTCATCTTAAAATTTATAATTAACACTTAAAGTTGGAGTAATTCCTAAAAATGCAGTTCTTTTCAATTCGTTTTTACTCGTATTGTTATTATATGAAACAGTATAAAACATAGAATTTTTTCTATTATATACATTCATCGCTCCAAATTGAAGTTCTAAAACATTCGTTTTCTTTTGATATTTATAAGAAAAGCTCATATCTAATCTATGGTATGATGACATTCTATAATTGTTGATACCCTTATAGTCGTACGCATAATATTGATTTGCACCCCATCCACCACTTTCGTTAAGGTTTCCTGGTTCGTGATCGATAATGGTATAACTTGACTCAGGTAAAGAGAATGGTGTACCTGTAGTGAAAATCCAATTGATATTCATTCCCCATTTTTTATTGAAATGAATAAAATTTAAGGCACTGATATTATGTCGGCGATCATTCGACGACCAAAACCAATTCTTATAATCCATTTCATCATATTTATTTTGATTGAAGGAAAGTGTATAAGCAAAAATTGATCTTAAAAAACCTGTATTATATTCAGCTTGTAATTCCGTTCCGTAAATCTTTGCTAAGCCTTCCATGGTTCGATCTTCCCATGAAGATTCTGCAGAAGTTATTCCAGAGAAAAACCTCGCTAATCCAGTAGAATTAGGTGTATAGCTTAGAATATCTTGTTGATATTTATAAAATCCTTCAACATTAAATTTCCATGATTTTTTATTGTTGAAATAAAACCCTAAGCTAAATTGATCTGATTTTTCAGGACGAAGTGCTTCTGTACTTGGCATCCATAAATCTGTTGGCAAACCAATGCTGATGAAAGTGTTCAAATAATGAGCATATTGAAACATTCTTCCATAAGAAGCTTTAATTGCCATTTTATCATTAATCAAGTAGGTCGTCATTATTCTAGGCTCGGTATTAAATTTCGAATAATTTCTATACTTAAAGCCACTTTCTCTTATACCTATATTTGCTGATAATTTATTAGAAAACTGAATTTCATCTTCTAGATATAGAGCGAATTCTTCGTTTAAAAATATACTATTGGTTTGATCATTATACAAACCATTAACCTGTATCGTTTCTGAGGGAGTGTATTTATGAAATATAACAGAAGCCCCTGCTTTTACATGATGTTTCGCAGAATGAAAATAATCGAGTTCATATTTAAAATTGACATCTTCAACACCAGATGAATATTTCATCTGCATAGTAGAGTCTTTTTGCTCTGTTTTAATCTGATAGTTTGTATAAATGATGGAAGCATTAGCAAACCATTTTGGATGAAATAAATGATTCCATCTAAAAGTTGCAGTTTCATTTCCCCAAGCCAACAGGCTTTTCATATCATCATTTGTATTCTCAATATTGTTCAATCGATCAGCACCGCTGTAATATGAGAAAAACAGACGATTTTTGTCTGTAACTTTCCATTGTAGCTTAGCATTGATATCGTAAAATCGATAGGAGAAATCATCGTCGGCTCCTGCTATCTTCATTATTTCTGTAATATGTGAAGATCTTCCTGTTAAAAAAAATCCTAGTTTGTCTTTTATAATTGGGCCTTCTAAACCAACATGACTGGCTATAAGTCCTGTTCCAACTTCTGTATGGTATTTTTGCAAATCTCCATCTTTTGTAATGAGTTCTACAACGGAAGATAATCGACCTCCGTATCTTGCAGGAAATCCACCTTTTAAAAGATTCATTTGTTTTAGAGCATCCTCATTAAACACAGAATACAAACCGAACAAATGAAAAGAATGATAGATTGGAGCATCATCTAAAATTATTAAATTTTGATCTGCTCTACCTCCACGAATATTATATCCATTACTAATATCAGTTTCTCTATTAACTCCAGCATAATAGCGTGCCGCAGCTAAAGCATCTTTCTCCCCTAACAAACGAGGAGTGTTCTCTCTCACTTGATCATCCACATTATCTGAAATCATCGATTTATGAAAGGTCTTTTCTTCAATACGATTATCATTTATATCAATATCTTTTAATTGAATACTAGTTTCCAACTCCCAATCCACGAGGGTATTTCCATGCACAGGCAGTTTTCTTTTGTTCATTTTATAACCTAAAATATGAGCTTGCAGCTCTACACTGTCGGTAGTATTTGGAATTTCAATAGAATAATAGCCGTACTTATTACTATAGGTTGAAGAATTATTGATAGAACAATAAATTAAAATATCTGGAAGTAATTCTTTCGTAAATAAATCTCTTACATATCCATGAATATAAAATGTACTGCTCTTAGGATTTGAGCTTTTTCGTTTAGGAAATAAAATAACTTGATTGTTCTGTAAACGGTAATCTACATTTGCTTGTTCAGAAAACTGTTCTAATACTTCATTAATACTTTTCTGATTAAAACTGATTGTTATTTTTTTTGAAAGGTTTATTAAATCCGAACTGAAAGAAAAATTAACCTTGTACTTATTAGTAATGATATCAATAGCCTTTTCGACGCTAATCTGTTTTAAGTCAGATTTTACATCCGATTGGGCATAGCATTCTGCCAACTCTATAAAGTAAGAGCAGGAGATTAATAGAAATAAGCCAAATATCTTTTTAAATACGTTCATATCTATCAGACAATCATATTTGATTATACCCTTATTTCAATCGTAACCAAATCATGAATAATGCTATTAATAGCTGATCTTTATGATGCGTTTTGATGAATTCTCTAAGCGAAGCAAGGGCTTTACCCATCTGGACTTCCACGGTTTTCACAGAAATCTGCATTATTTCTGCTATTTCCTTGTAGCTTTTACCTTCAAACCTACTTAATATGAACACTTCTCTCCTTTTCTCAGGTAAGGCATCAATGGCAGCGTATAAAGCTTTTTGAAGCTCATTAGCGTCCATTTGCTCTTCAGTTCTATTATCAGCCTCATCGTGGAAGTTATTTAAAGGAACCTCGTTAGAAGATTTTCGAGCTTGAGATTTAATATAATTCAAAGCTCTGTTACGAGCTGCAGTAAATAAATAAGCTGCTACAGAATCCGGAGTTTGAAGTGTACCTCTGCTTTCCCAAATTTTAATGAATAATTGCTGAACTACATCTTCCGATGCTTCTTCATCATTCAACATGGAATTAACTCTTCTACACAGCGACTTATAATGTCGTTTGAATAGTTGCTCAAATGCTTTCGAATCATCGGTTCGAAGCTGAGTAAATAGTATCTCGTCTTTTATAGATAGGTCCATTCTCGCAAAAGTACTAAAGTAAGTAAATATACATTGTATTGTTTTTGTTATCAAATGAGTGTTTAAATGGCTAAAAATGGTCTTTTGTAAAAAAAATAAAAAAAAATAAAAAATAGTTAGTGTATATTGTACACTTTCTGTATATTGCATTAAAATAGTACTCAGAATTGAGATTTTAGATGTTAGATTATTAATCAAAAAAGCTCAATACTCAATATTTTAAACTATATAATATGAAAATAGGAATAAACGGATTTGGTAGAATAGGCAGATTGGTATTTAGAGCTGCAATCAACAGAACAGACATTCAGATAGTAGGAATTAATGATTTGATGGATGCTGAATACATGGCCTATATGTTAAAGTACGATTCTACACATGGGATTTTTAATGGTAGCATTGAGGTGGAAGGAAATGATTTAGTTGTAAATGGAAATAGAATCAGAGTAACTTCTGAAAAAGATCCTGCTAACTTAAAATGGGATGAAATTGGAGCTACACATATAGTAGAATCGACAGGCTTATTTTTAGATCAAGAAAAAGCTTCTGCGCATTTAAAAGCAGGTGCTAAAAAAGTAATTATTTCTGCACCAGCAAAAGATAACACTCCAACGTTTGTAATGGGTGTAAATAATGAAAAATATTCATCAGATATGGATATCATTTCAAATGCTTCATGTACAACAAACTGCTTAGCGCCTCTAGCTAAAGTAATCAACGATAAGTTTGGTATTGTAGAAGGATTAATGACAACTATACATGCAGTAACGGCTACTCAGAAAACTGTAGACGGACCATCGGCAAAAGATTGGAGAGGCGGTAGAGGAGCTTATCAAAATGTTATCCCCTCTTCTACTGGTGCGGCAAAAGCTGTTGGGTTAGTAATACCAGAATTAAAAGGAAAATTAACAGGTATGAGTTTTAGAGTTCCTGTTCCAAACGTTTCGGTAGTAGATTTAACATGTAATTTAAAAACTCCGACTACCTACGAAGAAATAAAAACTGCGATAAAAGAAGCATCGGTAAACGGATTAAAAGGAATACTTGGGTATACAGAAGACGCAGTAGTTTCAAGTGACTTTATGGGAGATGCACGTACAAGTATTTTCGATGCCGAAGCTGGCATTATGATTAGTCCGACTTTTGTGAAATTAGTAGCATGGTATGATAATGAATGGGGATATTCTAACAAGTTAGTAGACCTTATGCAATACATCCATGAACAAGATAAAAAAGAATTAGTTCTGGAAGCATAAACGGAACGAAAGATGCTTAGTGTTTGTAGTATAGTAAGGGGAATGAACAGGTGGTTCGTCCCCTTTTCTTATTCTTATAATTAATGTTAACTTGCATAAAACTATAAAAGATGTCGATAATCATTAAAGGTATAGGATCATTTATCCCAGAAAATATTGTAACGAATCAGGATTTTTTTCAGCATGAGTTTTATTCTGAAGAAGGAGAACCTTTAAAACAAGGCACTGAAATTATCA
>CAZYBY010000200.1:0-3244 GCA_964645385.1 uncultured Sphingobacterium sp. | reverse complement strand
TAACATATTTATAATTTATTTAGCAAGATTTTTCAATCCATTTTCAAAGTCGGGTCCCATCATTTTGTCCATCATTAGGCCGAAGTATTTTTTGATTGGGTTGTTTCCCATATCACCTTCCATTACCCATTTAACGTTGGTAACTGAGTCGGTTTCCGAATCAAATTCAATACGACCTTGCATTGGATCAAAACCTTCAAATTGTAATTGGTATATCACGATGTCTGGAGAAATACTCTGAAGAATTGTAAGTGTTCCATTGCCATCTTTGCCTTTCCAATTGTGTGTTGCTCCCATCCCACCATCTGGACCTAAATACTCGTGTGTCATTGTTGGATCAGCACGTTCCCAAGGATCCCAGTTCTTCCAATTTTTCAAATTATTCACTTCATTAAATAAAGTGTCTGCAGGTTTATTAATCGCTAATGATCTTTCTACTTTAAATTTTGATGGAAGAAAAATAGAGATGATAAACAAAATAGCTAATAAGCCAAGGAAACCGAAAAGGATGCGTTTGAAAGTTTGCATATATGAAATATTAGATAATAAATTCTAAATATATAAATTCTAAACTCTAAGTTTAATTGAGTTATAACCAACTCTCTGTTCGCTGGAGTGTCGTCACTCCAGCTTTTACTACTTTTTGTCGGAGTGAGGACACTCTGACGAACTGGCTAATATTTCGAATTACCAGTTACCAGTTACTAGCTACTAGCTACCATCCCGATAGCTATCGGGAACCAACTCCTTCACATTCACAAACTCCACTCCTGCTGCCTTTGCGCATTCCTCATCTTCGGAAGAATCGCCAATAAATACAACCTGGTCCGGACTTAATGCATGCTCTTCCATAAGCAATTGTAAAGCATCTGGAGCTGGTTTGGGCTTTATTTCATTTGCGAAATAACAACGCAAATTTTTTTGTAATCCGTTCCATTCTACTTGAACAATTTTATTATGTTGCTGTTCAACATTTCCATTCGTTAGAAGAAAAAGTAATCTATTATTCTTTACCACTTCGTTCATCACCCACTCCATTTCCTTGTATAATAATAGCTTTAAAGGCAATCGACCAGTACGCATTAGTCGAAGCATATTATCCATATACTCTTCCTTCAAACCAAATTTTTCTATTAATTTATTGAACAGATTAGTTCTACCATTTGCTTCGAATTCATCGATTAAAAACTTCGTTACCTTTTCGTGATCATACGTTTCTTGATATTCTACGAACTGACCAATCATATAATAAATCTGATATAAATAGTCTTTTTCGGGATATAAGGTGTTATCGAAATCGAAAACAAAAGCTAGTTTAGTTTCTAATAAATCGTCTATCAACATAATTAATTATAAAATACTTCTTCCCAGAAACGAATAAATTTAGTCCCCCAAATTACTTGTTTATCATGTTCTTCTATCGGGATGTTTAATTCTTGGTATACTGCGAGAAGAGGTAAATTAATACCAGCACCTAATCCGGCAGAGATTGTGCCTTGTACTCTTGGGTTAATTTCTAAAATTTTATAGGTTCCATCTTCAGCTTGCTTCACCTGAATCCCAATATTTCCATGCACGTGCAGAGATTTGATTATCTCTTCACAATATTTAATGATGTCTTTTTGAAAAACAAATTCACCTGCGACACTAATACCCTCTTTCATTTTTGTCCTTAATCTAGGTACAACAAGAATAGGTTCACCGTTTTTTGCTAGGCAATCAATTGAAAACTCTGGTCCAGGTAAATATTCACTTAATAATAATTGAGGAAATTTCTGAGCTGCTAAAATTGATTTAAGTTTATCAATTTGTATATAAGTATGATTCGGTTTTTCTTTGAATAATAAATGATGTTCATCTATTGCTGGGTCGATAATTCTAAAACCCCTAGAACCATTGGATATACAGGGCTTGAAGCATACTTTCTGATTCGGATAATCTAGTTGTTTTAATCCTTCTTCAAACTCTTCCCAAGTATTTACAATCTTATAATTCGGAACTCTAACATTGAATTGTTCTAGATGTTGGTATAATCTGCCTTTATCATTTGCTATAGATAAAGCACCCTCATCTGATACTAATATATGAACGCCAATAGTTCTAAACTCATCTTTATTTTCGGATAAAGAGAATAATTCTCTGGTAACCAAAGGCATTAGAATTTTAATATTTTCTTTCAAACAGATTGAACGAACAGCAGGAATAAAATCAGGATCATTTGCCGAAGGAATAAGATGAAAATTTCCTGAAAGGTATTTACCTACTGCATCAGGGTTAGCATCTGCTAGCACAAGATGTATATTTTTATCTTGCTTTAAGCACTTGATAATGCCAGCAGCACCAGGAGCTCCAGCACCTGTCATTAATACATTAATTTTTTCTACATGATCCATCTTACCACTTCAAAAACTTCTGCATATCGTTCTGAAATTTGAACTCCTCTGGTTCGTGCTAAGCCACGAATAAACTCTTCGTTAGCGTAAGGGCGATGCGCTTGACTTTCATACTGAGCAAGAGCTTCAGCCTTTTTAACAACGTGTTTATCTTCTAATGGAATAAAACAAGTAGTATTAAAACTGATGTTATTCCAAGGCAATTCGTACGACAAAATAGAAGTTGTTTTAAAAGCTCTTAAGGCTTCTTGTGATATGGTACCGTGATCTTGATGCAAATCGGTTAAGCTAGGAACCATTACTAAATCAGGATTGATTTTGTTTTTCAAATCAATCATATCCTGTAGAATAGACTGCCTGTTGTAGCTAAATGTACGTACTTCGTAATTATATAAAATTAAGTTTTCGGGTTTAATCCCTAAAACTTGTGTCGCATTTTTAACCTCTTTAATTAAAATGTCGGAAGGTAAATGAGAAGGTACAGATATTTCACAAGCTGAAAATGCAGCATAATAAACATCATGACCTTGTTCTAAAAACTTACTGATACTACCCCCACAACCTAATTCCCCGTCGTCTGTATGCGGGGCAAGTACTAATATGGTTTGTTTGCTCGATTTAAACATATATTTCAAATAAACGATGAAATATACTTAGTTTTATGCAAATTAGTAGCATGCCATTAAAAAAGACCCCATTTATTATTATTCTAGGAATACTTTTTGGTATTATGCTATTGAATCTCAATAAAGTACCAATTGCATGGATAGATGAAGTAATGAACATAGAGCCGGCATGGCAATTCCTTAAAGGAAATGGCTTTGTAGGTAAAATGTGGCCACATGCGGGTA
>CAZYBY010000199.1:0-2609 GCA_964645385.1 uncultured Sphingobacterium sp. | reverse complement strand
AAATACTTCCTATAAGAATCAACTTTTTCATATCAATCAATTAAACAAATATAAGGATTCAATTCTGATAAATTAGGAATCACATTTGTTGAAAACTGAATGTGCTGAATACGAACAAGAATCAGTAATTCAGAGTATTTTTGTTGAAATTTAATTTAGCTAAACCATGAAGAAAGCAATCTGGATTATTTCCGGCTTATTGACGATTATTGTTTCATTGGTTTATTTCTATTTCAAGGGTTCTCTTCAATTAAATTCAAAATCAGATTTATACGCATATTTATCAGAGAAAAATGCAATTATTTTAGATTTTAAATATGAATCTGATTTATCAGAAATTCTGAAAGATGATAAAAATTTACCGAGCTTCTTCTATGAATCTTTTGTTTCTGAAATAGGAGCATTTGAAGACATAATCATTAAAAATAAGGAACTTCAACAGGCATTTATTTCTAAAGACATCCTAGTTGCTTCGCAGAAGATAAATGCTAAAACATTAGGATGCATTTATTTGGTGAGTTTAAGCAATTATGAGTCGGATGATTACAGTACGATATTTAACAGTGATGACGAGCTTGTTGTTAAAGCAAAATCAAGGGCATTTGACGGCGATCTGATTTATCATTATGATCGAACAAATCTTAATTTCTATTATACTTATTCAGCACCATATTTATTAGTTTCAAAGCATCAGGCGTTAATTGAGGATGCTATCCGTGCTAAGCAAAAAGGGAATAATTTAGCAAAGTATCCAATTTTTCAAAAATGGCAAACTGAACAAGAGAGTAGTAAAAGCATTATGAGTGTGTTTGTTAATCACAAATGCTTGTCAGATTTCTATTCCTTATTCTTCAAGTTGCCATTGCAAAAATCATTAAGTGTATCAGAAAAATTTGCAGATCACTCTTATGCTGAATTAAACTATAAATCGGATGCTTGGATATTGAATGGCGAAGTTGAAGCTTCTGAAAATAAATATTTCTCATTATTGAAAAATCAAACAGAGAATAGAAGTTATTTGTGCAACTATTTGCCTAACAATACTTGGTCGTTTCAGAATATAATTTTATCAGATCCAATTCAATTTAGATCAGAACTCAAAAATCAAATTAAACTAAATCAAGATTTTTATTTCGATGCAGAATTGAAGTTGATGATGAGAAAATATGGATTGAATGTAGATCAGCTTCTTACAGAACATTTGGGCACAGAGCTGATTGCAGCTTATTATCCTAATTATTCATTATTAAAACATACTGGATATATTTCTATGATGGTTCTTCAACAAGCTGATGAATTCAAAAGGAAAATAAATGATTTGCAGAAGAATGCAAAAGAAGTGATTTACAAGAATTATTCTATAAAAACTTTTCCAATTCGTAAAATGATGTATCTCTCTGCAGGTGAACCTTTCAAAGAGTTAGATGCGAAGTATTACATCATAATTGAAGACCGTTTAATAATGAGTGCTGATGTAAACGATCTAAAAACTTATATCGATAATTATACAGATGAGCAATTATTAAAGCAAAAGGAATCATTTCAAAATTATATCAGTCGTTTAAACGATCAGTATAATTATTTATACTACACTAGTATATCAGGTTTTGAATCTAACTTAAAAGACTTATTGCAAGAAAAAGCACAATCGAAATTACTTAGTAAAAATTCATGGTCGAATTACACTGCGTTTTCATATCAAATTACAAGCTCTGACGCAGGTCTCATTAATAGTATATACTTACCGCTAAAGGATAATACTGAAGAATCTAGTTTAGAGCAGAAATGGCAAATCAGTCTTGAATCTGGAATTGGTAGTATTGCTCAATGGCTTAGAGATGCGAATTCGAATAAAAATTATATTGTAGCACAAGACGATACGAATAATTTTTATTTGATTGATGAAGAGTCGAACATCCTATGGAAAAAGTCTTTACCAAATGCCATAGTTTCGGAAGTTTTCCCAGTTGATTATTATAAGAATGGGCAGACGCAAATGTTATTCAATACCAGAACACATTTGTATTTGATTGATTTGGAAGGTAATCTAATGCCGAACTACCCAATTCGTTTGAGCTCTGAGTCTTTGTTAGGTTTAAGCTTGTTTGATTATGATCAGAATAAAAACTACAGAATGTTTGTTGCCTGTGCAAATCAATGTATATATGGTTATGATTTAAGCGGTCGTCCATTGGATGGATGGAATCCGAAAAGAGTAGGGGAGGTAATTGATAAACCTCAACATATTCGAGTAAGCAATAAGGATTTAATATTTGTGCCTACTAGCCAAGGATATTTTTATTTCTTCAATAGGAAAGGAGAATTGCAAACTCAGTTCAGAGATTCGGTAAACATTCAATATTTTAATCCATTTTATTTCGATAAAAATGATGAATATGCTAAAAATAGATTTATCAGTACGGATCAATACGGTAAAATCAAGAGCATATTTATAGATGGTAGAAGATTGTTTAAATCTGTGGGTACTTGGACAGCCAATCATTCCTTTTTATATGCCAATGTAATTGGTGATACTAAGAAAGATTATGTATTTATAGATAACAACCAGTTAATGGTATATCAAGACGATACTACTGTTGGATTTAATT
>CAZYBY010000198.1:0-2446 GCA_964645385.1 uncultured Sphingobacterium sp. | reverse complement strand
GCCGCAATCGACCACTCTGCCAACTCTCCGCCGCAAAAGTACAAAAACAGACCTTTCTTGCAAATATTATTTTACTTTATTTTTAAGACCTAGAAAATCAGTGAATTAAATTTCGTTTTTAGTACGGTTTATAGTCAATATGCTGTTATTAAGCTTTTTTTAAGCAAAAAGAAATACATTTGAAGCTTATAACACCCTATGAATAATAAAACTTCTACTGAAAATATTTCTTCAAACAAATTCACGAATTATCAAATTTTTGTAATAGCTATTCTTGCTATAACTGTATTTACCGTTGTACTTGATTTTATGGTTTTGTCACCTTTAGGTGCTCAACTACTTCGTTTATTAAATATTGAAACTTCGGAATTTGGATTAGTTGTATCTGTGTACGCCCTAAGTGCTGGTGCCTCTGGCTTATTAGTTGCTGGTTTTGCCGATAAATTCGATAGAAAGAAAATGCTACTTTTCTTTTACGCTGGTTTCATAATCGGTACGCTTTTATGCGGTTTAGCAAACTCTTATGCTATGCTGCTTTTTGCTCGTATCGTTACGGGTTTATTTGGTGGTGTTATCTCTTCAATCTCTTTTGCTATCATAACAGATATGTTCCCTATGGAGAAACGTGGGAGAGTTATGGGATACGTTCAATTGTCATTCGCCGTGAGTCAGGTTGCTGGTATTCCTATCGGGCTTTATTTAGCTCATCTATACGATTGGCATGCTCCTTTTTTAGCAATAGTTATTCTTGCCATAATAGTGTTTTTCGTAATTCTGAAATGGCTTAAACCAGTAAATAAACACATTGGCTTATATCATGATAAAAATGCTTTTGTTCATTTATGGCATACTTTATCTAATAAAAACTATTTAAAGGGTTTTTCTACTACTGCTTTGCTATCGCTTGGTGGGTTTATGTTGATGCCTTTTTCAAGTGCTTTTTTAGTAAATAATATCAAAATATTAGAATCAGAACTTCCTTTAATCTTTATGTTTACAGGTATTTCTACTATGATCGCAGGCCCAATTATTGGTCGTTTAGCCGATAAACTTGGTAAATACAACATGTTTGCATTCGGTACCGTAGTGTCCATAATTATGTGTGCTGTTTATACTAATCTTAGTCCAATCTCTATCGTTTGGTTAATTGTTATCAACTCCATCTTATTTATTGGGATTACTTCCAGAATGATATCTGGATCTGCTTTAATGACGGCTGTACCTCAACCTCAAGACCGTGGTGCCTTTATGGGAATCAATTCCTCAATTCAACAAATTGCTGGTGGTATTGCGAGCTTATGCGCAGGTTTAATCGTATCAAAAGCTGCTGATAATTCTATTCTACACTTCAACTGGTTAGGCATAGTAGTTATCATTACCATGTTATTGTGTTTATGGATGATGAAACGAGTTAGTAATATGGTAATAAAAAAGGATTAAAGTATTCTATTGATTAAGAATGCTTTAATCCTTTTTAGATTAAGTAATTATGTAGTTTTAAACGAATAAAGCTTTCAATTCAGTAGCTTCATCTGGTTTCATTTTTCCAGCTAATACTAAGCGTAATTGTCTTCTTCTTAATGCTCCATCGAATTGAGATTTTTCCTGATCTGTGGTAGGAACTACCACCGGAACTGGAATAGGGCGACCAGTTTGATCAACTGCAACGAATGTATAATAAGCCTCATTACTCTTATATTTTGTGGCAGATGGGATGTTTTCAGCCCAAACATCTAAACGTATTTCCATTGAAGAGTTGAATGATCGTGTAATATTTGCTTTAATGGTTACTACATCTCCTAATTTAATGGGTTCTTTAAAAGAAACATTATCTACAGATGCTGTTACTACAATTCTATTGCAATGCTTCTGTGCAGTAATTGCAGCAGCAATATCCATAAGGTGTAATAATCTTCCTCCCATTAAATTATTAAGGGTATTAGTATCGTTTGGCAATACCAACTCGGTCATTATTGTTTCCGATTCTTGTGGTGTTTTTGTTTTCATCGCTGCAAATATAACATCTAACCTAAACTTAATGTGTTTCTCTGTTAGATTTCTTATCTTGTAACATCATTTATTTACATGAAAAAGACAATCGGTTTATTCATTTTGTTTTTAATGCTATGCTTTATTACTCAAGCACAAAAAGTTGGGGTGGTGTTGAGCGGAGGTGCAGCTAAAGGCATTGCTCATATTGGGGTTTTAAAAGCCTTAGAAGAGAATAATATACCTATAGATTATGTTACTGGAACTTCGATGGGTGGTTTAGTAGGTGGTTTTTATGCGGCTGGATATTCCCCCTCGGAAATGGAATATATCGTAAACAGCAAAGATTTTCAGGAGTGGGTTTCTGGTAATTTTGAAACTGATTTTACGTATTATTATCAACGTAAAGCAATGTCGGCAGCAATAGCTTCGATTGGACTAGGTTTAGATTCTGTAT
>CAZYBY010000197.1:0-6204 GCA_964645385.1 uncultured Sphingobacterium sp. | reverse complement strand
GTTTTGCCATTTGCATATTTTATTTCATATGCACCGTAACCAATATTCGGATTTGAAACTACTTTGCCATCGGCATTTTTCCCATCTAAAAACCAAAGTTTTTCGTTGGGGTTTAGTGCTATAATTTTGTGATGTAAATCTTGTAGCTCGTCCTGTTTTTGTGCAGGTAAACTTGCTATGTAATTTTCTATTTGTTTATGAATATTCATTTTTTCGATAAGAATAAACGAATGCTAAGTTGTAGAAAAAGTATACTCACCAACAAACTAATAAATGCAGGTGCCACTGATGATTCGCCCTTATATAATGCGTTTCCGAGCGCAGTATCTGAAGTACGGAAATCTAAATAGGTGTAAAAAGATGAAATCAGAAATAAAATTAAGGCAATCCATTTTTGCTTAGTCCTTTCGCTCACCGAAAATCCTATGCATACGATGAGTATACCTAAGGTAATCATATGTATGTATACCCATTGTAAAGCATCTGCATAATGAGCAGAGTTTAGTATTTCTTCGGGCACTTTAAATTGAGCCATGCTAAGCATTAAACCCTTAGAAAATAAACTAAGTGCAAGAAAGATAAAAGTAAATCCAACTATTAAAAAAGTTGATTTAAAATTTGGAAATAGCTTATTCATATTTTAATTAATTTATTCCACTGGAAACTTCGAAACATCCATAAAAAAGATCTCCCAAGTATGACCGTCGAAATCTTCTAAAGTACGTTGTTGCATAAATCCGTAGTCTTTCATCTCTGCGGGTTCTGTGCCGCCAGCATTTAGTCCATTACTTACCATCGAATTCATTTCATCGATGCTGCCAACCGAAAGTGAGTATAATGCGCATAACTGCGATTTAGTATCGGCAATTGGTTTCGTAGCGAAGCCTTCGAATTTCTCTTTCGTCATGATCATTAAAAAAATATGATCGCTCCAAACCATACATTTTGCAGTATCGTCGGAGAATTGCGGATTGTTTTTAAATCCAAGTGCCGTATAAAAATCCATCGATTTCTGAAGGTTAGTTACGACTAGGTTGATAAAAATTTGTTTGTTCAATTTGTTAATTTATTAATAGGTTAATCTCGAATACTCGGGACAAGTTTTGTTAATGCGAATTCATATCTCATAATTCATATCCCAACTGTATCTAAGTTAGGAAATGTTTTATTGTTTTCGAGGTGCTGGTTTGTAAAGGTTTTGTTGCGTCCTTTACCCCTAGGGCTGAAACCCTAAATTACGTTACTTTCGCCCTAGGTTACGTAGTAGTACTATTTGTCCGAGGTGGTAGTAAGAATGTTCGAGTAAGGCTTCGATATTTCGTTCGTAGCTGCCGTATTTTTCGTCGAAGAAAACTTCTTGCAATTTATCATCATCGAATGCTGCTACTTTTACAGAAAGTGCTTCTGCATTTGCAAGTAATTTATCACTTAAATTATTCCATTCCAATGCTGATGAAATTGATGGCATTGCGAAACTATATTTATCCTGAATTTCTAGTTTATCTTTTTCGAATGCTGTAAGAATTCCATTTAAATAATAATTGATATGATAGGTAAGCTCTGCAATTGAATTTAAATTATTTATTTTAAAAATGGCTTGCTCCCATGTTAAGCTTTGTAATTGCTCTTTGTAATTCGTATTCGCTATCCATTTACCATCGATGTAAACTTCAAGTATGCGTTTTGCTATTGAGGTAGATTTTCCCATTTATTCAATTAATACTTTAGAGTCTGTTTCACTCATAAAACTAATCAGCCAAACAAGTTCATTAATTGTTGTATAATAATAAATATACTTATTTATCTTGATTTTATAACTAGGGTACCTAAACAATAAATTGAATATTAAGAACACCCATCAATACCTACCACGAACCAGTCTCTTTGGGAGTGCTTATAATAGCATCTAATTCGGCTTGGGAAATAAATTGTGGAGTATAACTACCCCCAGCGTTGATTATTTGACTATAAAACGAACGCATATGATTTCTGCTTCCTTTATTCAAATTCTGATATACATATTTTATATCTTGATTATCAATTTTAGTATCCCAATTATTTAAGTCGTAAATATCTAAATCCTCAATAGTAGCACCAACTTTAAATGCGTTTAATACCGATTTATTCCCTTCTGTAATTAAGCTTGAATATAAATTTTGTAAAGTAGAATCTGTAAAAACTCCTATTCCATTTGAACCTACAGGATCGGCGATATTATATTTCTTCAATAAAGTAGAAATGGCATTGGTATGAGTTTGTTCGCTCGAAGAGATATTTGAAAATACATTCACATTCCATTTGTTGAATAAGGTAACATAAACATCGTGTGCTAACTTTTCTTCTTCACGCATAATTTTTAAACTCTGAATTTCTTCGGCAGATAAGGGCTCATTCGGATAAGCATTTATTTGAGTGGTGATATCATTATTAGCCGAAACATCTTCTTTCTTACAACTTGTAAATGCTAGCATAAACATTATACTAAGCATTATTTTTTCTGAAGTTTTCATTTTCTTTTTGATTAGTATTTCTTACAATCAAATTGAATGAAAAATTATGAAAACAGAAGTGACTATTGTCACAGTATGTATAATACTTCAAAAAACTATATTATAAATGATATAAGCTTATGTATTGTTTATATTTTACGATAAACTCTACTTATACCGTAGCACTTCCATTCTCCAAAACTCATCAAATTTATTTGGTTTGATGTGGAATAGTTGAGCTAAATTTTCGATTAAGTGATCGTCGTTATTAGGAATTAGCAATAATTTATTGACTAAATCTATGCCTCCTTTTTTATAGGCGTAATTGCATAGTATTGCACCGGTAGTATAATAAGCTGAATATTGCCAACCCCATTTTTTGTGTAATACATCTGTAAAGGTAACTTGATTGTTCTTTGCTAATTCGTTTGCGAATTGTTTTGCGCTCTCATCAAACGACATTCCTTTTTGTCCGGCTTTCCAGGTGGCGAAGCCTTCTTCGATGATGCCGTGACGATTGAATGGTGGTACTATTAAATGCACAAATTCGTGTGGGTAGTATTCGGAACCTAAAGCACTAAATAATTTTCTGTTTTCATTCATCCCCACACCAGTGGTATAGCCTGCGTAATAAAAATCGAAGTTGAAGAGTTTACCCATTTCGTCGGTATTGGGTGAGATGTAAAATTCAAAAGGTTTCCATTCGGGGAATTTGAATTCCTGAGAAAGTTGATCGCAAAATATACTTGCTTTAGTGGCAAGTTCTGTGTTGAAGGTATGACTACTCGGATACACAAACGTTATTTTGCCGATAGTTTTTCTGTTCCATTTTTCGGTAAGTATGTGCAGCGCATTCATCAGTTTCCAGTTGCCCTTTTCTTTTACCGCATACAGTTTGGTAATGCACCAAGGGTTCGATTTTCGATAATCGCCATCCAATCCATCAGCATAAAATAATGTGCGAATACCATAGTACTCCCCCTCCTTTTCTATAGAAAGTATTGTGGGTTTAAAATACGCCAGCAATTGCTGAGAAGGGAATTGGTATAAAAACGAAACCGAAAAATCGAAATTCTTATACAAACTTTTTTCAGCAGCATTCCAATACGGATTATCGTAAACACTATCAGGCTTAGATTTCAAATAATTTATCCAAAGCATTGCTACTTCACGTATTTCAGCTTGGGAGGTATCTACCCTATCGTGTATGCTAATGTGTAAATCAGGTTTCTGAGCGAAAGTGAAGTTAGCGTTAAGTAGAATGAGAAATAAAAAAAGTGATAAACGAATTTTCATCATTATAATTTTTTCAAAAACACAATTTTACCTTCCCCTTCTTTCCAAAAATCATTTATTACAGCGACTTGAGTATAGCCGATTTTTTTATAAAAATTCCGAGCAGCAAGCTGAGCATCGTCGCTCGAAGTTTCTACAATTAAAATTCTAGCCATTTTGCTTTTAAGCACTTGTTCTATATAATTCATCATTTGGCTGGCTATGCCATTTCTTTGCGATTCCTCGGCAACGCCAATGGCTAATAAATTATACGTACCATCGGTAAGTTTTTCGGGCACACAATACCCTATAGCAGCAGGTTTATCGTCTAGTAAATAGGTAAACCAAATATCTTGCGAATCCGGATTATTAACATAATCAGATATCATTTCGTCTAAATATTCTGAAGGGAACAAATCGCAGGAATCCAATACCTGTTTTAGTCCTGGTATGTCGGCTTGGGTAACGGGTTTAATGTTGGAGATCATTTTACTTAAATAATATCTTAAATTTAAGAATTTAAGGGAACAAATCAATTTAGTTTACATTAACAACCTATCAAAAAATAAATTGATATAATGATTTCCGATTAAGATTTTAGATGTGATTTTGGTTTGAGGATAATTTATTTTGTTTTCACTAGAGTAATCATTCAACTCAAAAACAGTTTAAAGGTTTGGTTTCCTTGATTCAATCTTTTATTTTGAAATAAATAATAATATTGATTATGAATAAAAAAAGACATATAAGAATAGTAGTTTTCATTAAATACTTTCCGTATAAAGTTCAATTTTAATTTCAAAAATAAAGGAAGCTCAACCCGCCACAGCTGTATGATTTATATCTTCAATCAGCTTGATAATCTTAGTTGAATTACTTTCGTCAAATACTCCCATAATACCACTAGAGTTGATGTCGGTAAATGGGGGCTCAAATAACATATTGGGTTCTACCACTCCTTTTACAGAAAAGAAATTTATGATTTTATCGATGAAACGTATCTGATTTGAATTTAAGGATTGTGTACTTAATAATTCGCCAAATGCTAGTTTCGCTGCATTCATTTCTAAACCTACTATACTTCTTATAAACATACCCAATGGTTGTTCACCAAATACTTTCTTAAACTCTTCTTTAGTTCCTATTTCTCCTTGCTCGAATAACATTTTTTCAAGTGCATCTAACTCTCCTTTTGTAATTTGTATATTGTTGCGTAGTTTGTGTATCGTAAGATGTGTACTATGCGATTTTAAATATTGCTCTACTTTGCGTTTGTATGCATCTAAATCATTAAAACCATATACGAGTTGATGTTCTGATACAACACCATCAATCTCATCAGTAAATGAAGTGTAGTAAATTGGAGTTTCCTCAAAATCTAAAAACTTAATTAAGTCTCTTAATTCTACTCTTAATTTTTCAATGCTTGGAATATCTCCTGCTTCCCAAAAAGTTTTATCCTGTGCATCTCGTATAAAATCCAATTTAACTGCAACCGATGGTATACTTGCCTTTTTCGAAAGTTTACCAGCTGTTTTTACAACCTTTTGAATTAAGCCAATTTGTTTTTTCTCTCCGTTTAAAATAGACAACTGAATATCTAACATTAAGGCATCAAAACGTTTTGCCATTTCATCCTGATCCGATTCACTCATTAATGGAGCTATGTGATCAAACAATTCCTTTATATCTAGGTCTGTTAATGCATTCCAAGCATTTGGGTCTTTGTATTTTTCAACCTCACGCCAATGTTGTCGTACAATGAAACTATCTGTATTTAAACTTTGTGTTTGTGCTATAAGTCCCTTGAGTATTTCGTTTCCGTATTCTTTTAGTTCTTGTTGCTCAGAGTTCTGTAATACAAATGATAGACGTAATCTTAGTTCAAATAATCGTTGACTTAGAGATTTACCAGAGGTTCCTTCAAAGCCTTTGGGTTTGTTGTTAAAGAACTCAAAGTTTTCGCAGAAATCAAATATCACAAACTCTTTTTTGTCGTCTGCAAAACCAAACAAGTCTTTGCATAAACGTGTTCCCCTGCCAATCATTTGCCAAAATTTAGCACTACTCCTTACTGGTTTAAAAAATACCAGGTTACAAACCTCAGGAACATCAATACCCGTATCAAGCATATCTACCGACACTGCAATTTGAGGCATTTTATCTTTAACCTTAAACTTATTAAGCAAGTCGTACTTATACTCTTCGTGGTAATCTATAACCTTCAAAAACTCACCTTTATACTCAGGGTATTGTTTGTTGAAACGTTCCTCTATAAACTTAGCATGTTTGTGCGACCGAGCGAAAATCATGGTCTTACCCAACTTATCTCCGCCCTCTACTTTAATTCCATTAGCCATTAAGTGACCCAATACTTTGTCTACAGTATCGGTATTAAACAACCAATTATTTAACGCACTCGAATCTATTTCATCAGGAA